>JAODAU010000110.1 GCA_025463615.1 Microbacteriaceae bacterium
GCCGGGGCGGGAGCCGGAGCGGGCGCTGCCGCGGCAGCCGGAGCCGCTGGGCCCGCGTGGCCCGCATATTTGGCGAACACCTCGACCGCCCAGGTGGTGCCGCCCGCGGAGATGAACGCGACACCGAGGTCCGTGTAGTCGCCGACGATGTTGGCGTGGTGCCCGGGCGAGGCCATCCAGCCCGCGTGCACGGCCGCACCGTTGGGGTAGCCCTGCGCGATGTTCTCGCCCCAGCGGCTCCATCCGGCCGGGATCTGGCTGCCGGTGTTGGGGTTGTGGGTGAGGCTGTTCGCCTGCGCCATCTGGTTCGCCCAGTTGGCGGCGACGGTGTCGAGGGCGCCGTTACGCAGCAGCCCGGCCTTCCCGTTGGCCCAGCGCGCCTGGTTCACCAGGCTCGCGATCGTGTCCGTCTCGGCGGCCCGCGCGGGCGCAGCACCGAACGTCGCAGCACCGGCAACCGCCAGCACGACGACGAGAACCCCCGAAACGATGCGCCCCCACATTGACCCTGAGCCTAAGGGTTAACCCGATCCGAGCGCCAGCGCGCTCAGCGCGGGGGGCGGCGACCGCGGCGACGGAGCATCTGCCCGTAGATGCCGCCCACCAGGCCGACGATCACGAGGATGCCGCCGATGATGTAGCCGATGGGGATCACCCCCTCACCGTACCGAGGGCCGGCTCCACCCGCGAATCGTGGACGAACTGTCGGCACCGCGCGACGAACGATCGGGTGCGGCATCCGCCGTTCGGCGAGGCTGGAGGCATACCCCGGGAGGACCACCATGAGCACCACAGCAGAAGAGACAGTCACCGAAGTCGAGACCGGCAGGACGCCGTGGGGCGGTGTCGCGTCGCTCGGGATCGGGTCGTTCATCCTGGTGACCGGCGAGTTCCTGCCCGCGAGCCTGCTCTCGCAGATCGCGGCGGGCATCCACGTGAGCGAGGGTGTCGCCGGCCAGCTCGTGACCGCGACCGCGATCACCGGCGCGGTGGCCGCGCTCGGCATCTCGCCGCTGCTCCCCCGGCTCGACCGGCGCATCGTGATGATCCTGCTCACCGTGCTCTCGATCGTCTCGAACCTGGCGATCAGCCTCGCGCCGACCTTCGAGCTGATGCTCGTCGCCCGCCTCGTACTCGGTGTCGCGATCGGCGGATTCTGGGCCATGGCGCTCGCGGTGGTCGCCCAGCTGGTGCGCCCCGGAGTGCTCGGGCGCGCGATGACCGTCGTGAACGCCGGGGTGTCGCTCGCGACCGTGGCCGCGGTGCCGCTCGGCGCGTGGCTTGGCGAGCTGTGGGGCTGGCGCGCGGTGTTCGCCGCCGTCGCCGCGGCTGGCGTGCTGGCTGTGGTGATCCAGCTGATCCTGCTGCCGTCGGTTCGGCCCGCGGGCGCCCCGGGTCTCGCCGCCCTGCGCGACACCCTCCGCTCGTCCCTCGTGGTGATCGGCCTCGTGGCGATCGCACTCGTCGTGAGCGGACACTTCGGTGCGTTCACCTACATCCGCCCGGCCGCAGCGGCGGCCGGAGTTACGGGCGCCGAGGCGCTCAGCGTGCTGCTGCTCGTCTACGGTGTCGCCTCGTTCGTGGGCAACCTGCTGAGCGGCCCGGTCTCCGACCGCTCGATGCGCGCGGCGGTCATCCTCTTCCCGGTGCTCATCGGCGCCGGCACCGTCATCTTCGCGATCACGGGCGGTGCCTACGTCGCGACGATCATCGCGGCGGCGGTGTGGGGTCTCGGCTTCGGCGGCGTGCCGACAGCGGTGCAGACCTGGATGGCGCGGGTCGCCCCCGATCACCTCGAAGCCGCGGGTGGTCTGGTCGTCGCCACCTTCCAGGTCGCGATCGCGCTCGGTGCGGCCCTGGGCGGGCTCATCGTGGATGCCGCGAACGTGCACGTGACCCTCGTGGCGGGCGGCGCGACCGCCGTCGTCGGCGGGGTGCTTCTCGGCCTGGTCCGCCGCCGCGCCGCCTGACATAGCCCGCGTTTGGCACACGTCTCGGGGTCTTCGTTCCGAGAGGCTCCGGCGGCTCGGTAGGGAAGGCTCTCGAAGGGGCGAATCGAAGTTCAGGCAGCTCGCGCACTCCACACTCCCTTCGGCGGCGCTGGAATGGGACGCTCCTCGGGGTCGAGGGAGGCAGGTGTCACCACGAAATAGTCCGCTCCGGTGCGTGTCACTCGCCATCCGTTGTTGTGGACCAGCATGTGGTGATGCCGGCAGAGCAGTACCCCGTCGGCGATGTCGGTCCGGCCGTGGTGTCGGTCCCACTCATTGATGTGGTGCGCTTCGGTCCAGCTGGGTGGCCGGTCGCAGTCGGGGAAACGACAACCGCCATCCCGGGCTGCGAGGCCGATGCGTTGCCGGTAGGTGAAGAACCGTTCGTCGCGGCCCACGTTCATGACCTGTTCGCCGTGCTTGTCGAAAAGGATCGGCACGAATCCGTCGGCGCACACATGCCGTTCGGCGGTGGCGACACTGACCGATCCGGTCTGCCCCTCGAAGTGCGCTGTACCGGCCCGCCGGTCGAGGTCGCTGGCGGTGACGTGAAGACGGACGGTCGGTTTGTGAACGCCCACGATGTGGGCCGAGTCGACGGCGACTCCGAGCTTCACCAGCTCGACCAGGGCATCGAGCGCGATCTGCGGGGTCGAGCGGGGGTCATCGATGAGGCGTTGTGCGCGGTCGCGCGACGCCGGGTCGACGAACCTCGGACCGCCGCGGCGGGGTGAGGTGGCGGCGTCGATAGCGGTGACCACGATCGCGGCGGACTCGGGGTCGAGAACACCCGAGATACGCATACTGCCGTCGGGCAGGGGGTACAGGTTCAGGCACCGCTTCTCCCGCAACCCCTCCTCACGCTGGGCGATGCCGGCCTCGTCGAGGCGGTCGCGGACCTGCCGCGCGCGGGCGGCGAGCTGGGTCTCGGTCAGCGACACCGCATCCTGCAGAAGTTCCCTCGCGGCCTCAAGCAGCACGTCCTCCGGTAGCTCGAGTCCGTCCAACGCCCCTCGGATCAACCGCGCCGCCTCGGCCGAGAGCTTCGTCTCGCGCACGGCGTCTCCCAGGGCGACCTGCCACTGCGGCTTCGGCGGCGCGCCCGGTGTCTCGGGCTCGGCATCCAGCAAGCCGCCGACCCGCACCATCGTCGACGCCTCCCGCCGGCCCAGCCCCGAGACCTTCTGAATCAGCAGTTCCGGGGTGCGGGCGCCGGTGCGTTGGGCGAGCCCGTCGTAGCCGAGTTCCGGGCGGGAGCGGTGCGCGATGAGGGCTGCGGTCTCGGCCAGGCCGATGTCAGCCGCACGGCGCCGCTCGGCGAAATGCTCGTGATGGCGCAACAGGTCCGCGTCCGACAGCGTTGCGCGCTGGGACGGCGTGAGCGAGGCCCACTCGTCTACCAGCGCGGGGCTGTCGGGGAGGTGTTTCATGCCTCAATTGTCCCACACCCTGAACGCGAATGCTAACGTGACCATATATCTGTGGAGAACTTCTCGAAGGTCTGTCTGTCAGGGAGAAGAGCCAGGTGATCGTTTCGTGAGGTCTCGACGAGCTCGACCCGCTCACCGCGGTGCGCTTCGAGAGCCTCAGCGACCACAGCGCAAGGGACGAAGGCCCTGACCCCCGCTCAGAACCCCGCGGGCGCGTGCGGCACGTAGGCCGCTTCGAGCTCGGCGAGCTCGTCATCCGTGAGCTCCAGCTCGAGAGATGCGACCGCGTCCTCGAGGTGCGACATCTTCGTGGCGCCCACGATCGGCGCGGTGACCGCGGCCTGCGCCGAGACCCAGGCCAGCGCGACCTGCGCACGCGGAACGCCGCGGCGCGACGCGACCTGGGCCACGGCGAGCGAGACGGCACGGTCGGCATCCTCGGCCTGGGAGTAGAGGCGGCCGCCGAACTCGTCGCTCGAGGCGCGGGTGGTCGTGGCATCCCAGTCCCGGGTCAGCCGGCCGCGCGCCAGCGGGCTCCACGGGATCACGCCCACGCCCTGGTCGAGGCAGTACGGGTGCATCTCGCGCTCCTCCTCGCGGTTGATCAGGTTGTAGTGGTCCTGCATCGAGACGAAGCGCGTCCAGCCGTTCAGGTCGGCGGCGTGCTGCGCCTGCGCGAACTGCCAGGTCCACATCGACGATGCCCCGATGTAGCGCGCCTTGCCCGACTTGACCACGTCGTGCAGCGCCTCCATCGTCTCCTCGATCGGCACCGCGGGATCCCAGCGGTGGATCTGGTAGAGGTCCACATAGTCGGTTCCGAGCCGGCGCAGCGACGCGTCGATCTGTTCCATGATGTGACCGCGCGAGAGCCCGTGCCCGTTCGGGCCGGGGCGCATCTGGCCGTGCACCTTCGTGGCGATCACGACCTCCTCGCGCGTGGCGAAGTCGCTGAGCGCCTTGCCCACGATCTCCTCGCTCGACCCGAGCGAATAGACGTTCGCGGTGTCGAACGTGGTGACGCCGAGCTCGAGGGCGCGACGGATGAACGGCCGCGCCTCCTCCTCCCCGAGCGTCCATTCGTGGTTGCCGCGCCCGGGGTCGCCGTAGCTCATGCAGCCGAGGATGATCGCAGACACTTCGAGTCCGCTCGTGCCGAGGTGAACGTAGTCCATGTCAGTAGTCTGCTCCTACTATGAGCGCATGATCTCGCACGCCGACCGCCCGGTGCTCGCCTTCGACGACATCGCCGAGTGGGAGCGCTGGCTCGAGCGGAACGCGACGGAGTCGGACGGCGTGCGCCTCCGCGTGCGCAAGACGAGCTCGACGAAGCCGGGCGTGCTCGTGGTGGACACGCTCGACGTCGCGCTCTGCCACGGCTGGATCGACGGCACCCGCCGCGGCCTCGACGACGATTACTTCCTGCAGGACTACGGCCCGCGACGGGCCCGCAGCCTCTGGTCGCAGATCAACCGTGACCACGTGGCGCGGCTCATCGCCGAGGGCCGCATGCGCGACGGCGGCTACGCCGAGATCGAACGCGCCAAGGCCGACGGCCGATGGGATGCCGCGTACCGCCAGAAGGGCATGGAGGTGCCGGATGACCTCGCGGCCGCGCTCGAGGCCAGCCCCGCGGCATCCGCCACCTTCGCCGGCCTGAGCGCGCAGAACCGGTTCGCCCTGCTGTTCCGCATCGGCTCGGTGAAGCTGGCGGAGACGCGGGCGCGCAAGATCGCGACTTTCGTGGAGATGCTCGAGCGAGGCGAGACCATCTACCCGCAGGGTTGAGATAGTTTCTGGTCGTGGACCGCCGCACCTTCATCGCCTCCGTCGTGGGTGGCCTGGTCGCGGCGGCCGGCGCATTCGCCATCGGCGTCGAGGTCGGGGACGGGATGCTGCGCCCGCCCCGCGCGATCGCGCCACCGTCACCGCAGCCCACGTCCGTGTTCTTCCCGCGGGACACGCCCAGCCCCATCGCGTCGCCCCAGGAGCTGCCCGCGCACTTCTTCGCGCCGACGCTCACGAAGGTGCCGGTGCCGGGCGGCGCCATCACGGCGCTCCCCGGTTCGGGGAACGCGATCGCGCTCACCGTCGACGACGGTGTCGACACCGAGGTGGTGCGGCTCTACACCGAGTTCGCGGCGCGCACCGGCATGCGTCTCACGTTCTTCCTCAACGGGATGCGGCCCTCCTGGACCGACAACGCGCCGGCCCTGCGCCCGCTCGTCGAGAGCGGGCAGGTGCAGCTCGGCAACCACACCTGGTCGCATCCCGACCTCACGAAACTGAGCGCCGCGGGGGTCGT
>JAODAU010000420.1 GCA_025463615.1 Microbacteriaceae bacterium
TCATGGGCCACGGCTGTGTCTCTGGACGCTCGGACGGGGGCTGGATCCCGATCGCGAGGTTCGTGACGGAGAGTGCCCCCTGGCGGTGTGCGGTTCCGATGCAGTCGGCACCGGTGTCGCCACCGCCGAGCACCACCACGTGCTTGCCCTCCGCGGTGATCTGCTCGGGCACGGTGTCGCCCGCGCCGACGCGGTTCTGCTGCACGAGGTACTCCATCGCGAAGTGCACGCCCGGCAGGTCGCGCCCGGGGATCGGCAGGTCGCGCGGCACGAGGGCGCCGGTCGCGACGACGACCGCGTCGTAGCGGTCGCGCAGGTCGTCCCAGGTGATGTCGGTGCCGATGTTCACGCCGGCGCGGAAGCGGGTGCCCTCGGCCTGCATCTGGCGCAGGCGGTTCTCGAGGTGCTTCTTCTCCATCTTGAAATCCGGGATGCCGTAGCGCAGCAGGCCGCCGATGCGGTCGTCGCGCTCGAACACGGCCACGGTGTGGCCGGCGCGGGTGAGCTGCTGTGCGGCGGCGAGGCCGGCCGGGCCCGATCCGACGACCGCCACGGTCTTGCCGGTGAGGCGCTCGGGCGGGTGCGGCTCGACCCAGTCGTTGGCGAAGGCCTGGTCGATGATCGAGACCTCGATCTGCTTGATCGTCACGGCGGGCTGGTTGATCGCCAGCACGCAGGACGACTCGCAGGGCGCCGGGCAGAGCCGACCCGTGAACTCCGGGAAGTTGTTGGTGGCGTGCAGGCGGTCGATGGCCTGCCGGCCCTCGCCGCGCCAGGTGAGGTCGTTCCACTCGGGGATGAGGTTGCCGAGCGGGCAGCCGTGGTGGCAGAACGGCACCCCACAGTCCATGCAGCGGCCGGCCTGGCGGCGGGTGGTCGCAGCGTCGCCCTGCTCGTAGACCTCTTTCCAGTCCATGAGCCGCAGCGCGACGGGGCGGCGCGCGGGAAGCTCGCGCTCGCGCGTCTTCAGGAAGCCCTTCGGATCAGCCACCGGTCACCTCCATGATGCGGTTCCAGACGACGTCGCCGTCCGGGTCGAGTCCTTCTTCGAGCGCGGTGGCGCGGGTCGCCAGCACGGCCGCGTAGTCGCGCGGCAGCACCTTCACGAAGCGCGCGGCGGTCTCGTCGAGCGAGTCCAGCATCCGCTTCGCCACGGGCGAGTCGGTCTCGGCGACGTGCCGCGCGAGCAGGTCGGACACGATCTCGATGTCGCCGGAGCCCAGCGGCAGCAGCTCGAGCTCGCCGGACGCGAGCGCATCGCGGTTCACCCGCTCCGCCTTGAGGTCGTAGACGTACGCGGTGCCGCCCGACATGCCCGCGCCGAGGTTGCGCCCGGTGCCGCCGAGGATGACCGCGAGGCCGCCCGTCATGTACTCGAGCGCGTGGTCTCCCACGCCCTCCACCACGGCGGTCGCGCCGGAGTTGCGCACCAGGAAGCGCTCGCCCACGATGCCGCGCAGGAACATGCTGCCCTGGGTGGCGCCGTAGCCGATCACGTTGCCGGCGATCACGTTGCGCTCGGCTGGGAACACACTGGCGCGGTCGGGGCGGATGATGATCTCGCCGCCGCACAGGCCCTTGCCCACGTAGTCGTTGCTGTCGCCGTTGAGGCGCAGCGTGATGCCGCCCGGCAGGAACGCGCCGAACGACTGGCCGGCGGTGCCGTTGAGCACGACCTCGATGGTGCCGGCGGGCAGGCCGTTCTCGCCGTGCCGCACCGTGACCTCGTGGCCGAGCATGGTGCCGACCGCGCGCTCGGTGTTGCGGATCGGCAGCTCGATGCGCACTGGCGCGCCCTCCTCGAGCGCGAGCGCGCTCTGGCGGATGAGCTCCACGTCGAAGTGCTTCTCCAGCTCGTGGTTCTGCTTCGAGACGTTGTGCACCGGCTCGTCCGGGCCGAAGACCGGGCCCTCGAGGATCGGCGTGAGGTCGAGTCCGTCGGCCTTCCAGTGCTCGATCGCGCGGTTCACGTCGAGCAGCTCGGCGTGACCGATCGCCTCCTCGATGGAGCGGAATCCGAGGGCCGCGAGGTACTCGCGAACCTCCTGCGCCAGGAACTCGAAGAAGTTGACCACGAACTCCGGCTTGCCGCTGAAGCGGGCGCGCAGCTCGGGGTTCTGGGTCGCGACGCCCACCGGGCAGGTGTCGAGGTGGCAGACGCGCATCAGGATGCAGCCCGAGACGACGAGCGGAGCCGTCGCGAACCCGAACTCCTCGGCCCCGAGCAGGGCCGCCACGATCACGTCGCGCCCCGTCTTCATCTGGCCGTCCACCTGCACGACGACACGGCCGCGCATGCCGTTGAGCATGAGCGTCTGCTGCGTCTCGGCTAGGCCGAGCTCCCACGGGGTGCCCGCGTGCTTGAGCGAGTTGAGCGGGCTCGCACCAGTGCCGCCGTCGTGACCGGAGACGAGCACGACATCCGCCAGCGCCTTGGTGACGCCCGCGGCGACCGCGCCGATGCCCGACTGGCTCACGAGCTTGACGTGCACCAGGGCATCCGGGTTCGCCCTCTTGAGGTCGAAGATGAGTTGCTTGAGGTCTTCGATCGAGTAGATGTCGTGGTGCGGCGGCGGGCTGATGAGCCCGA
>JAODAU010000181.1 GCA_025463615.1 Microbacteriaceae bacterium
GATGGAAATGTCCATTTGCGTCCTCCTGGATCCTCATGGCACGCCCCGCCCGATGCAACCAGGCGAGATCCGCGCCTTCTTTTGCCCAACCTAGACCCGCAGCCTTGGGATGTCACGGGTTTGCCCGAGAGCTGCCTGAGATTGCCCAAACAGCCTCGGCGTCGACGCGAGAACGGCCGCGCCGACCACCTCCGCGTCGGCCGCGCGGAGCGCCCGAGCGGCCTCGAGCAGGGTCGCCCCGGTGGTCACCACGTCGTCGACGAGCAGCACACGGCGGCCCCGCATGCCGCCCCGAGCCCCAATGGTTCCCGCGAGGTTCTCGGCGCGCGCCGACCGTCCGAGCGTCTTCTGCTCGTCGCGGGAGGCCACGACGGCGAGGGCATCGGTGGGCCGGCGGTGACCCGCCGCACTCACCAGCTCCCGCACCGGGTCGTACCCGCGCCTGCGCCACGAGGCCGCGCGGGTGGGCATGGCGACGAGTTCGATGCGCCCGCCGGCGCGGGCCGCGGTGGCGGCGATCGCGGCGCCGAGCGCGGAGCCCAGGACCCGCACGATGTCGCGCCTCCCGTGCTCCTTGAGCGCGAGGATCGCAGCTCGCGTCACCCCGTCGTACTCGAGCGCGGCGACGACCGGGAGGCCCGGGAGCTCGCGCAGGGTCGGCTTCGGCGAGAGGGCGGCGCGACAGGCGCCGCACAGCGCGCGGTCGTCCGCGCCGCAGCCGGCGCAGCGCACCGGCCAGAGCACGGAGAGGGCGTCGTGGAGCGTCACCCACCCATCGTCACGGGACGCACAGTGGAACAGGGCCGGCTCAGGACGGGAGGGAAGAACTTCCGGGCTGTGAGGGACGGGTGAGCACGCCGCGGCGGAGCGCGTCGAACAGCCGCTCGAGGCGGCCGCGGTGGTCGGCGAGCACGGCATCCGGGTCGTCGCCGGCCAGCAGGCTCCGTGCGCTCTCGACCAGCACCGAGCTGTAGCCCGCGATGAAGAGGGCGGCGAAGAGCGGGGCGTCGCCGGCGAAGCCGTCTGCCTCGAGCTCCTGGGCGAGCGTGCGCTGCAGCTCCGAGCCGATCTCGCGGGCGCGGGCGACCAGCGCGGGCGATTCGGCGACGGTGCGGAAGAACGGGGTGGAGCGCGGGTCGGCGCCCGAGACGGGGTGCCGCTCGTCGAAGAGCCGGAAGGCGGTGTCGCGCAGCGAGTCGAGCACGTCCTCCCCCGCGGGCCGGTCGCGCACGGCCTCGCGCAGGAGGTCGACGGCATCCACCGTGCGGTCGAGGAACAGGTCCTCCTTGCGCGGGAAGTGGTTGAAGACGGTGACGCTCGAGACCCCGGCCTCGCGAGCCACCTCGGCGACCGTGACGGCGTCGTAGCCGCGCTCGAGGAACAGCCGGTTCGCCACCTCGCGGATGCGGGCGCGCGTCTGCGGCCCGCCTCGCTCGGCCGTCCTCGGCATCCGCTCTCCCGTCCGATCCCACTCTAATGGTTGTGCGACTAAGTTTAGTGACCTAAGATAGACGCATGACCACCACCAAGAACCCGCCCCGCTCCCTGAAGGAGGCGTGGGTCGCCCTCGCCGGGCTCTCCGCCGTCTTCCTCTTCGAGATGCTCGACAACTCGATCCTCAACGTCGCGCTACCCACCATCGGCCGCGAACTCCACGCCTCCACCACGTCGCTGCAGTGGGTGACCGGCGTCTACGCCGTCGTCTTCGGGGGCCTGATGCTCGCGTTCGGCGCCGTCTCCGACCGCGTCGGCCGGCGCCGCGTCATGCTCGTCGGCCTCGTGCTGCTCGCCGTCGCGAGCCTCGCCACCGCCTTCGTCACGACCTCCGCCGAGCTCATCGTCGTCCGCGCCGTGATGGGCATCGCCGCCGCGATGACCACGCCCGGCTCGATCGCGCTCGCGTTCCGGCTCTTCGAGGGCGACAAGCTCAGGGTGCGCGCCATGACGCTCATCTCTACGGTCGGGCTGGTCGGCCTCGCCGTCGGCCCCACCGCGGGTGGCCTCGTGCTCGCCATCGCGCCGTGGCAGGTGCTGCTGCTCGTGAACGTGCCGATCGCCGCGCTCGCGTTCGTCGGCATCCGCTTCGGCATCGCCGCCGACGACCCGGCCGACCTGCACCGCGACCCGGTGGATGTCGCGGGCGCCGTGCTCGGCACCGTGACGATCGTGCTCGCCCTCGTCACCCCCACGCTGTTCGTCAACCTGGGTGCCGCGTCGTGGGCGCCGTGGGTCGCGACGGCGGTGACCGTCGCCGCCGCGATCCTCTTCGTGGTGCGCGAGCGCACAGCCGAGCATCCGCTGCTCGACCTCGCCCTCGTCGCCCGCCCGCTCGTCGCGAGCGGCCTCGCCTACAAGGCGGCCACCGGCCTCGCGGTCGCCGGCATGGGCTACCTCGTCACGCTGCAGCTGCAGCTCGCCTGGGGCTGGCCGCCCTACCTCGCCTCCATCGGCATGCTGCCGCAGGTGCTCATGCTGATCTTCGGCGGGCGGCCCGCCGCCTGGTTCATCGAGCGCGTCGGCCTCGACCGCGCCGCCTGGATGAGCGCGATCGCCGTCGTCGCCGGCCTCGCCGTGTACGGGCTGCTGAGCGGCTTCGGCTACGTGTGGGTCGCGGTCTCGCTCGCGCTGGTGGCCGCCGGCATCCGCGTGAACGGAGTCGTCGCGGGCACGAACGTGCTCCGCGGCCTGCCGAAGAACCGCACGTCCATCGGCGCCGCGCTGGTGGACACCTCCAGCGAGGTCGCCACCGGCGTCGGCATCGCCATCACCGGCACCATCCTCGCCACCCTGTTCCCGGGCGACATCGCCTCGCCCGGCTGGACCGCGCTGCAGGGCGCGCAGTTCCAGCACGCGGTCACCCTCTCGGGAGTCGTGCTCACGCTGGTCGCCGCGCTGCTCGTCGGCTGGGGCTTCGTGCGCACCCGCGGCCTGGTGGCCGAAGCGGCACCCGCTCCCCTCGCCGACTGACGCGATCTCAGTTGGCCAGGCCGCGCTGGGTCGCGATGAACGTGACCTTCGCGCCGGTGCTCTGCCAGGTGCTGCCCGGGTAGGAGTACACGGCCGAGTCGGCGCCCAGCACCCGCAGTCCGGCCTGCCCGTTGCCGCCGACGATCGACGTGGATGTCGCGAGCGGGTCGCCGAGCTGCGCGTTCGCGCCGCCGATCACGAACTCGTCCACGCGCGACTGGGCGCCGTCGGCGACAAGCGTCGCCACGGTGAGCTGGTCCTCCCAGGTGAGGCTGGTCGCCGGCCCCGAGTCGAGCGCCGTGTCGACGATCGACGGGCCTATGCCGGTCGGGGCATACTTCGCGTCGCGCAGGATGGCGGCGACGATCAGCCGCGGCCCCGTGCTCGACTGGAGCAGGATCGCGATGCGCGCCCCGTCGCGCGAGATCTGCATGGACACGACCTGCGAGTCGGCCGGCAGGGAGAGCGGAACGTCGTGCGCGACGCCGGCCGGGTCGTAGGCGTGGGCGGCGTTGGGGCTGCCCGCGGGCACAGTCCAGATGTACCCGTTCTCGTCCATGGTCGGCGGGATCAGGCCCGGCCGGGAGTCGAGGATCGTGGCCGTCGACGACGACTTCTTCACCACCGACACGACGGCGCTGGCGCCCTCCATGCCGAGGACGGCGACGGTCGCGCCGTCCGACGAGAGCGTGGCGGCCAGCGGATTCAGCGCCGCCACCTTCGACCCGAGCGAGCCGAGGCCGCCCACCTTGTTGTTGGCGTAGAAGCCGAACTCGCCGCTGCGGTAGACGAGTGCCTGCGCGTCGACCTTGGGCTCGACCTGCGGGCCGGATGCCCCGAGGTCCTCGATCTGCAGCGGCACGCCCTCAACGGAGACCGTCACGCTCGAGATGTTCGGAACCGTGCGCAGGCTGTCCTCCAGCTGCAGGAGCATGAGCTGCCGCTCGCGGATGCCGGCGCTCTTCGCCTCCGCGGTGAGGTCTACCCGGGCGACCCCGGCGTCGACGGTGACCAGGCTGCCCGCCTGCGAGAGCTCGGTGCCGTCCGGGAACTCGCTGCGCGCCGCTCCCGCGAGCCAGGGCGCAGGGCCGGCGAGCAGCGCGGAGACGACCCGCGTCGGCGCGGTGCCGTTCGGGAACCAGCGCAGGTCGGGCACCAGGTTGCTGCTCGACGGGTCGAGGAAGTAGAGCGCGTGCTTGCTGAACAGCCGCTGGAACGTCTGGTCGGAGAGCACGATGCCGTTGGGCGCCGAGCTGATGCGCCACTGCGAGCCGACCTTCGTGAAGCCGAACTCGAGGCTCGTCGGGGCCGTGCCCTGCGAGTAGGCGCCGGCCGCGTTCACGGTCGCGCTCGTGGTGAACGCGTAGTCGATGGTCTTGTCGCCCACCTGGAGGTAGCGAGGGGTTCCCGTGCGCACCTGCACGACCTGCGTCGGGTCCCATTTGGCCGCGAACGCCGTCGTGAGGTACTCCCGTGCCACGGCGTAGCCACCCGTCGACGACTGGAACGCGGCGATGAAGCCGGCGAGCAGGTCGCGCTGGGAGGCGTTGTGGGCGGGGCCCTCGGGGTTGACCTCGAACGACGGGTTGCCGGAGTCCTGCGCGATCGCGAGCCCCTGGGTCGCGGGACCGGACGAGGGGATGCTGACGCACCCGGTGAGGAGGGCGACGATGGCGAGCGCTGCGGCGGCCGCGACGAGGTGCAGGCGCCTAGGCATCCGTCGACCCCGCCATCTCTGCCCGGCTGCGCTGGTCGTCGGGCGGCAGACCCAGCGGCGACGACTGGATGACGACCCCGCGCACGCGAGGCAGCGTGAGCCGGAAGCACGTGCCCTCGTCGACCTGCGACCACACCTCGAGCCAGCCGTCGTGCAGCGTCGCGTCCTCCAGCGAGATCGCGAGGCCCAGCCCGGTGCCGCCGATGGTGCGCTGTCGCGACGGGTCGGCACGCCAGAAGCGGTCGAAGACGCGGGATGCCTGCGCCGGCGTCATCCCGATGCCGTAGTCGCGCACGGCGATCGCCACCGCCGTCTGGTTGCTGTCGATGGTGACCACGATGGGGTTGCCCTCGCCGTGCTCGACCGCGTTGCCGAGAAGGTTGCGCAGG
>JAODAU010000201.1 GCA_025463615.1 Microbacteriaceae bacterium
CGGAGCTGCTCGCGGCATCCGAGACCCCCACCACCGAGGCCGAGAAGATCGAGGCCGTCGACGGCCTGGTCGAGTCGACCACCCCCGACACCGAGGCCGTCGAGGCCGTCATCGCCTCCGAGGTCCCGGTCGAGGAGAACGACGCGGATGCCGTGGCCGCCGAGCACGAGGCCGCAGCAGACCCCGAGCTGGTCGTTCACCACCACCCCGAGTCCGACGATGCCGCCGAGGCGCGCATCGAGGCCGAGGCCACTGTGGAGGAGAAGACCACCGGCGCCGAGAAGGCCGCCGCGAAGGTCGAAGAGGCCGCCCTCGAGGCCGATGAGGCGGAGAAGGCCGACGAGGCCGAGAAGGCCCCGAAGACCCCGGCCCCGGCAAAGCCCGCGGCCAAGAAGTAACAGAACCTACAAGCAAAGGAACCAGCCATGGCAGATTTCAGCCTGGAAGACCTGAAGGCCCTGCGCGAGCGCCTCGGCACCGGCATGGTCGAGACGAAGAACGCGCTCGTCGAGGCGGGCGGTGACCTGGAGAAGGCCACCGAGCTGCTGCGCCTGCGCGGAGCGAAGAGCAACGCGAAGCGCTCCGACCGTTCCACCAGCGAGGGCCTGATCGCCGCGCAGGAGACGCCCGGCGCCACCTACATCATCGAGCTCTCCTGCGAGACCGACTTCGTGGCCAAGGGCGAGAAGTTCGTCACCCTCGGCAACAACGTGCTCGCGGCTGTCGTCGCGGCCGGTGCGTCGACCGTAGACGAGGCGCTCGCGGCGAAGGCCGGCGACCAGACCGTCGAGGAGCTCATCGGCGGCGAGGCGGCGATCCTGGGCGAGAAGATCGTGCTGCGCCGCGTGGCCGTGGTGAAGGGCGACAAGTTCGCGATCTACCTTCACAAGACCAACAAGGACCTGCCGCCGCAGGTCGGCGTGGTCGTCGGCTACACGGGCGACGACGAGGAGACCGCGCGCAGCATCGCGCAGCACATCTCGTTCGCCGACCCGCAGTACCTCTCCCGCGACGAGGTGCCGAGCGCCGACGTCGAGGCCGAGCGCCGCATCGTCGAGGAGATCAGCCGCAACGAGGGCAAGCCCGAGGCCGCGCTCCCGAAGATCATCGAGGGCCGCGTCAGCGCGTTCTTCAAGCAGGTCGCCCTGCTCGAGCAGGACTACGCCCGCGACAACAAGGTGTCGGTCGGCAAGGTCCTCACGGATGCCGGACTCACCGTCCAGGGCTTCGTGCGCTTCAAGGTGGGCGCGTAGCTCACCACTAAGCGGGTCGAGCTTGTCGAGACCGACCGGCGCAATCGCGTCGGTGAGGTCTCGAGAAGCTCGACCCGCTTTTTTCGAATAACCTGTTACGAGCCACCACCGAAGGGGATCCCATGACCGAACCGCAGAAACGACGGGTCCTCCTCAAACTTTCGGGTGAGGCCTTCGGCGGCGGGTCGCTCGGGGTCAACCCCGACGTGGTCTCGTCGCTCGCGAAGGAGATCGCCGAGGCATCCCACGACGTCGAGATCGCGATCGTGGTCGTCGTCGGCAACTTCTTCCGCGGCGCCGAGCTCAGCCAGCGCGGCATGGACCGCGGCCGGGCCGACTACATGGGCATGCTGGGCACCGTCATGAACGCCCTCGCCCTGCAGGACTTCCTCGAGCAGGCCGGCGCCGCCACGCGCGTGCAGTCCGCCATCTCGATGACCCAGGTCGCTGAGCCGTACATCCCGCGCCGGGCCGAGCGCCACCTCGAGAAGGGCCGCGTCGTCATCTTCGGCGCGGGCGCCGGCCTCCCGTACTTCTCCACCGACACCGTCGCCGCCCAACGCGCGCTCGAGATCAGCGCCGACGTGGTGCTGGTCGCCAAGAACGGCGTCGACGGCGTCTACGACTCCGACCCGCGCGTCAACGCCGACGCGAAGAAGATCGAGCAGATCACCTACCAGGAGGCGCTCGTGCAGGGCCTCAAGGTGGTCGACTCCACGGCCTTCAGCCTCTGCATGGACAACAAGATGCCGATGGTCGTGTTCGGCATGGAGCCCGCGGGCAACCTCACCAAGGCGATCCGCGGTGAGCGCATCGGCACCCTTGTGAGCAACTGAGCTCGTCGACGACCGAGCTCGCAAAACACCCGACCCGATAAAGATAAACTCGTGTCCACTGCACCACCGAAGGAGCCCAAGTGATCGCCGACGTTCTGGCCGAAGCCAAAGAGAAGATGACCAAGTCGGTGGATGCCGCGAAAGACGACTTCGCGAACGTGCGCACCGGCCGCGCCAACCCGGCCCTCTTCCAGAAGATCCTCGTCGACTACTACGGCACCCCGACTCCGCTCGGGCAGCTTGCCGGCATGAACAACATCGAGGCGCGCACCCTGCTCATCACGCCCTACGACAAGTCGGCCCTCAAGGAGATCGAGAAGGCCATCGTGGCCGCGCCGAACCTGGGCGCCAACGTCGGTAACGACGGCACGGTCATCCGCGCCACCCTGCCGGAGCTCACCGAGGAGCGCCGCAAGGAGTTCGTGAAGATCGTGCGCGGCAAGGGCGAGGATGCGAAAGTCTCGATCCGCAACATCCGTCGCAAGGCGAAAGACGACCTCGACGCCCTCAAGGAGGTCGGCGAGGATGAGATCGCCCGCGCCGAGAAGGAACTCGACGCCGTGACGAAGTCGCACGTCGACGCCATCGACGACGCCCTCAAGAAAAAGGAAGCCGAGCTCCTCGAGGTCTAGATGACGGACTCCCCGGAGGGCTCCGAGCCGACCTCGCCCCGGCGACGACGGCTCTTCCGGCGTGCGGACGTGGATGCCCGCGTGCACGGCCTCGAGGAGGACTTCAAGTCCCAGGTGGCCGCCACCCGCGCCCAGATCGACGCGACGAACGAGAAGATCGAGGCGCGCACGGGCCGCAACCTGCCCGCGGCCATCGCGATCGGCCTCGTCCTCGGCGGCGGGCTGCTCGTCAGCCTGCTGATCATCAAGGCACTGTTCATGATCTTCGCGGCGGGTCTGATCGGCTTCACCGCGTTCGAGCTCGCCAGCGCGCTGCGCTTCTCCGGTCGCGACGTGCCCCGCGTGGCGACGATCGTCGCCGGCGTCGCCGTGGTGCCCGCGGCGTTCTACTGGGGCGCGCAGGGCGCGTGGCTGGTCACGCTGGGCGGCATCCTGTTCGTCGCGCTGTATCGCACCGCCGAGCTGGCCCGGCCGAGCCATCGCGGCACCGCGTCGCAGTACTGGCACGACATCGGCGCCGGCACGCTCGTTCAGGTGTACGTGAGCTTCCTCGCGAGCTTCGCCGTGCTGCTCACCGCGCAGGACGGGGGCCAGTGGTGGACCCTGGCGTTCCTCATCGTGGTCGTCGCCATCGACACGGGCGCCTACGCGTCCGGCCTGCTGTTCGGCAAGCACAAGATGGCACCGCGCATCAGCCCGAAGAAGACGTGGGAGGGCTTCGCCGGGTCGGTCGTGGTGGCCCTGGTCGCCGGCATCCTGCTCTCCGTGTTCATGCTTCAGGAGCCCTGGTGGTTCGGCCTGATCTTCGGCGCGGTCATGGTCTTCACGGGCACGATCGGCGACCTGACCGAGTCGCTCATCAAGCGCGACCTCGGCATCAAGGACATCTCGACCTTCCTGCCCGGCCACGGCGGCTTCCTCGATCGGCTCGACTCGACGCTGCCCAGCGCGGCCGCGGCATACCTGCTGTTCCTGCTGTTCGCGACGCACTGAGCGACGCACTGAGCCGCGCTCCGGCCGACCTCCCAGCGGCGGGTAGGGCACAATGGTCCGGTGAGCACAACATTTCCGCGCACCCGCACGTCGCGCCGTGGCTACAGCATCGAGCAGGTCGAGGACTTCCTCGAGGATGCCCGCCAGGCCTACGCCGCAGACCCCAGCCAGCCGACCCCGGTGAGCGCCGCCAGCATCCGCACCATGGCGTTCGACATGCAGAAGGGCGGCTACTCGCCGGTCGCGGTGGATGCCGCGCTCGAGCGCCTCGAGGACGCCTTCGCCACCCGCGAGCGTGAGCGGGCCGTGCAGCAGGTGGGGGACCAGGCCTGGTACACGCAGGCGCGCAGCGCCGCCCAGGAGATCATGGCGCGCCTCGGCCGCCCGCCCGGGCACCGCTTCGACCGCACCAGCGTGCTCGGATCCGGTTACAGCCGCCGCGAGGTCGACGCGTTCGCCAACCGCCTCACCGCGTACTTCACCCAGGGCACGCCGATGAGCGTCGAAGAGGTGCGCACGGTCGCGTTCCGACCGCAGCGCGGCGGCTACCGCGAGGGCCAGGTCGACCTGCTGCTCGACGCCGTCGTCAACGTGATGCTGGCGGTGCGCTGACCCCCGATCGGGCCTTTTGCGGCTCAGTGGGCTAAAATCGTATGACTGTGGGTAGACAACAGAGGTACACGTCGCCCCAGGCCGTCACTCAGGGGGTCGGGGCTCGCGTTTCGCGACCCCGCAGGACGGGCCTCAGCCTGCTGCAGATCTGCGCGTTCCTCGCGGCCGCCGCGATGGTGCTGCTCGTCACGGTAGCGCCGCAGCAGCTGACGGCGGTGGCCGCCCCCGAGCCCGTGCACCACAAGCTCCAGGCGCTCGAAGTGGCGGGGCAGTTCCCCGTCACGGCCACGCGCGACAGCTACACCGTCACCCGCCGCATCATCGTCATCGCGCCTCCCGCGCCCCGAGCGGCGCTCGGCCCGGCGGTGCCGGCCAGCGAGGCGCAGCAGATCGCCTACGGCATGGTCCAGGCCCGCGGCTGGGGCGAAGACCAGTTCTCCTGCCTGGTCGCCCTCTGGAACCGCGAATCGCACTGGAGCACCACCGCCGGCAACCAGTCGAGCGGCGCGTACGGCATCCCGCAGGCCCTCCCCGGCTCGAAGATGGCGTCCGCGGGACCCAACTGGCAGACCGACGCGGCCACGCAGATCACCTGGGGCCTCGGCTACATCACCGGCCGCTACCAGAACCCGTGCAACGCCTGGGCGCACAGCCAGGCGACCGGCTGGTACTAGGCGACGCGAGTCGCGCCGCCTCGGCATAGGGTGGAGAGGTGCCCAGGTCGAACCGTCCCCGCCGCGGAGCCCAGCAGCCGGATCCCGAGCAGATCGACCTCTCCCGCGCGCTGGCCGGCGCCCTGCACACCGAGCAGCGGCGCGACGGGCTGTGGAACGTGCAGCCGGTCTCCGCGGCATCCGCGGTCAAGGTCTACGTCTGTCCCGGCTGCGGGCTGGACATCGCGCCCGGCACGCCGCACATCGTCACCTGGCGGGCGGACGGCCTGATGGGCGAGGCCGACGACCTCGCCGCGCGCCGCCACTGGCACAGCCACTGCTGGAAGATCAGGTAGTCGATGGAGATCCGCGGAAGCGTCGAGCTGCCGGCCCGGCGCGAGGATGTCGTGCTGCGCACCGAGGACGGCCTCGACCTGGTCGGCGAGCTGGCCCTGCCCCTCGACCGCGACCCGGTGGCCACGATCATCGCGCTGCACCCGCTGCCGACGCACGGCGGCTTCATGGACTCGCACATCATCCGCAAGGCGGCCGCCCGGCTGCCGGCGCTCGCTGACATCGCGGTGCTGCGCTTCAACTTCCGCGGGGTCACGTCGCCGCGCGGCACGTCGGGCGGGTCGTTCGGCGACGGCGTGGACGAACGGTTCGACCTGGAGGCCGCGGTGCGGTTCGTGGTGGAGCGGCGGCTGCCGCATCCGTGGATCGTCGGCTGGTCGTTCGGCACCGAGGTCGCGCTCAAGTGGGGCGTCGGCCAGCCGGTGGACGGCGTCATCCTGCTCTCCCCGCCGCTGCACAGAACCACGGATGCCGAGCTGGCGCGCTGGGCCACCAGCGACAAGCGGCTGGTCGCCGTCATCCCGGAGCTCGACGACTTCCTGCGGCCCCCGGAGGCGGCGCTGAAGTTCGCGGCGGTGCCGAACGTCGAGTTCGTGGCGGTCGAACGCGGCAGGCACCTCTGGGTGGGGGAGAACCAGACCCGGCGCGTGCTCAGCGAGATCCTGCTGCGCCTGAACCCTTCCGCCCTGCCCTTACCGGAAGAGTTCTAGAGCTCGTTCTGCCTCGGCACGACCACCTGGTCGATGATCAGCAGCACGGCCGCGGCCACCGGGATGGCGATCAGCGCGCCGAGGATGCCGAGCAGCGCACCGCCGGCCAGCGCTGCGATCACGACGACGGCACCCGGCACCTTCACCGCGCGCGTCATCACGCGCGGGTTGATGACGTATGCCTCGATCTGCATGTACACGAGGTAGTAGATGCCGACCGCGATCGCCGCGGGCGGACCGGCGAGGGCGAGCGTGCTCAGGGTGATGATGATGCTGCCCGTGAGCGTGCCCACGAGCGGCACGAGCGCGAACAGGAAGGCGATGAACGCGAACAGGGCCGGGTACTTCACGCCGAGCAGGCCCGACATGATCGACAGGTAGATGAAGCTGAAGACGCCGTTGAGGAACGCGATCGTGCCCTGCCCGATCACGTAGCGGCCGACGGAGGTGCTGATCTGCTCCGCGAGGTCGGCGAATCCGGCCCGGCGCGACGCCGGAACCAGGCGGTACAGCCCGCGCTTCATGCTCGACAGCGACGCGATGAAGTACAGCGTGAGGATGAAGATGATCACGATGCCGGTGATCCCGCTGAAGATGCCGAGCCCCACCTGCAGCACACCGCCGGTGATCGTGGTGATGTTGCTGTTCAGCCAGTCCTGGATGTTGGAGATCAGCGCCTTCAGGTCGATGAAGGGGATGTTGTGCTGCGCCTCCTTGAGCCACTCCGCCGTCGTGATCGTCTTGAAGAACCCCGGCAGGTTGTCGATGAGGGCGCCGACCTGGTCGGTGATCACCGGCACGACCGCGAAGATCAGCCCGACGAAAACGGCCAGGATGCCGAGGATCACCGTGAGGATGGCCGCGGGCCGCGGAAACCGGTGCTTCTCGAGCCACGACACCGCCGGGTCGATGCCCAGCGCGAGGAACAGCGCCGCGCCGATGTAGGTGATGATCGTCGAGAGCTCGGCGACGGCCGCGCCGATGGCGACGGCCACGAGCACACCGAGACCCCCGAGCAGGCCCAGCCGGAAGGCGTTCTGGATCTTCACGGCGCCCCCTGGGGTGTCAGTTCTCGGCTGTGACCTTCTCCGCCTGCGACAGCACCCCGCGG
>JAODAU010000211.1 GCA_025463615.1 Microbacteriaceae bacterium
TCGGGTGCTCCGGCGACCTCGCGCCGCTCGCGCACTGCGCGCTCGCGCTCATGGGCGAGGGCACGGTGCGGGATGCCGCGGGCGCCCTCATGCAGGCCGCCGCCGCCCTCGCCGCCGACGGGCTCACCCCGGTGGAGCTCGCCGAGAAGGAGGGGCTCGCCCTCATCAACGGCACAGACGGCATGCTCGGCCATCTGAGCCTCGCCATCGAAGACCTCGACCTGCTGCTCGCCACCGCGGACGTTTCTGCTGCGCTCTCGATCGAAGCGCTCATGGGCACGGATGCCGTGTTCGCCGCCGACCTCGCGGCCCTGCGCCCGCAGGCCGGCCAGGCGGTCTCCGCCGCGAACCTGCGCGCGCTGCTCGCCGGCTCGCCCATCGTCGCCAGCCACCGCGGCCCCGAGGACACCCGCGTGCAGGACGCGTACTCCCTGCGCTGCGCGCCCCAGGTGCACGGCGCGGCGCGCGACACGGTCGACCACGCGCGCATGGTCGCCGGCCGCGAGCTCGCCTCCGCTATCGACAACCCCGTGGTCACGCCCGACGGGCGCGTCGAGTCGAACGGAAACTTCCACGGCGCCCCCGTCGCTTACGTGCTCGACTTCCTCGCCATCGTGGTGGCGGATGTCGCCAGCATGAGCGAGCGCCGCATCGACCGCATGCTCGACCCGGCCCGCAACCACGGCCTCCCCGCCTTCCTCGCGCACGACGCCGGCGTCGACAGCGGGCTGATGATCGCGCAGTACACGGCCGCGGGCATCGTGTCGGAGCTCAAGCGGCTGGCGGCCCCGGCATCCGTCGACTCGATCCCGTCGTCGGCGATGCAGGAGGACCACGTGTCGATGGGCTGGCACGCCGCCCGCAAGCTGCGCACCGCGATCGACGGGCTCACCCGCGTGCTCGCGATCGAGGTGATGACCGCCGCCCGCGCGATCGACCTGCGCGCGCCGCTCGAGCCGGCCGAGGGCCTGCGCCGTGTGATCGCCGCCGTTCGCGAGGATGTCGCCGGCCCCGGCCCCGACCGCTTCCTCTCGCCCGAGATCGAGTCCGTGACCGACGCCGTTCGCAGCGGCGGCGTGCTGGGCGCGGCCCGATCCGCCGTTCCGACCCTGGCCTAAGGAGAACACGATGACCGAGCATGTGGCACGACCCGTCCGCGCGGCCCGCGGCACGACCCTCACCGCCAAGAGCTGGCAGACCGAGGGCGCCCTGCGCATGCTGATGAACAACCTCGACCCCGAGGTCGCCGAACGCCCGGACGACCTGGTCGTCTACGGCGGCACCGGCCGCGCCGCGCGCAGCTGGGAGGCCTACGACGCGATCGTGCGCACGCTGGAGGACCTCGAGGCCGACGAGACCCTGCTGGTGCAGTCGGGCAAGCCGGTGGGCGTGTTCCGCACGCACGAGTGGGCGCCACGCGTGCTCATCGCCAACTCGAACCTCGTGGGCGACTGGGCGACCTGGCCGGAGTTCCGCCGGCTGGAGGCGCTCGGGCTGACGATGTACGGGCAGATGACCGCCGGGTCGTGGATCTACATCGGCACGCAGGGGATCCTGCAGGGTACGTACGAGACGTTCGCGGCGGTCGCCGACAAGCGTTTCGGCGGCACGCTGGCCGGCACGCTCACCCTCACCGGCGGCGCGGGGGGCATGGGCGGCGCCCAGCCGCTCGCGGTCACGCTCAACGGGGGCGTCGTGCTCATCGTGGACGTGGACCGCGCCCGCCTCGACCGCCGCGTCGAGAGCCGGTACCTCGACGAGGTCGCCGACGACCTGGACGACGCGGTCGCCCGCGCGCTCGCCGCCAAGGCCGAGCGCCGCGCACTCTCCGTCGGGCTGGTGGGCAACGCCGCGACCGTGTTCGCGGAGCTGCGATCGCGCGGGGTCGCGATCGACATCGTCACCGACCAGACCTCCGCGCACGACCCGCTGAGCTACCTGCCCGAGGGCGTCACGGTCGAGGAGTGGGCCGGCTACGCCGCCGCCCAGCCCGGGGAGTTCACCGACCGGGCCCGGGCATCCATGGCCAGGCAGGTCGAGGCGATGGTGGCGTTCCAGGATGCCGGCGCCGAGGTCTTCGACTATGGCAACTCCATTCGCGCCGAGGCGCAGCTGGGCGGGTACGCGCGGGCGTTCGACTTCCCCGGCTTCGTGCCCGCGTACATCCGGCCTCTGTTCGCCGAGGGCAAGGGTCCATTCCGCTGGGCGGCGCTCTCGGGCGACCCGGCCGACATCGCGGCGACTGACCGCGCGATCCTGGAGCTGTTCCCGCATGACGAGAAGCTGCGCCGCTGGATCACGGCGGCCGGCGAGAAGATCGCGTTCCAGGGGCTGCCGGCGCGCATCTGCTGGCTCGGCTACAAGGAGCGGCACCTCGCGGGGCTGCGATTCAACGAGATGGTGGCGTCGGGGGAGCTCTCGGCGCCCGTCGTGATCGGGCGCGACCACCTCGACTCCGGCTCGGTCGCCTCGCCCTACCGCGAGACCGAGGCCATGGCCGACGGTTCGGACGCGATCGCCGACTGGCCGCTGCTCAACGCGCTGCTCAACACGGCGTCGGGGGCGACGTGGGTGTCGATCCACCACGGCGGCGGGGTCGGCATCGGGCGGTCCATCCACGCGGGCCAGGTGATCGTCGCCGACGGCACGGACCTCGCGGCCCAGAAGATCGAGCGCGTGCTCACCAACGATCCCGGGACCGGCGTGATGCGCCACGTCGACGCCGGCTACGAGCGCGCCGCCGAGGTCGCCCGCGAACGCGGCCTGCGCGTGCCGATGTGGGAGAACGGATGACCGTCCCCGTCGCCCACGGCGTGCTGGCCGGCCTCGACGAGGTCGCCGGCATCGGGCGCGATGCTCGCCGCGGCGGCTACAGCCGCCACTTCGGCGACGCGGCCGACAGGGACATGCGCGACTGGTTCGTCGCGCGCGCGATCGCGGCCGGCCTCGACGTCGAGGTCGACGCGAACGGCAACATCTGGGCCTGGTGGGGCGCGCCGACCGATGGCGCTGTCGTCACCGGCAGCCATCTCGACTCGGTGCCCGGCGGCGGAGCGTACGACGGGCCGCTCGGGGTGGTCTCGGCGCTCGACGCGGTCGCGCGAATGCAGGCGAGCGGGTTCGCGCCGTCGCGCCCGTTCGCGATCCTCGTGTTCGCCGAGGAGGAGGGCTCGCGATTCGGCGTCGCCTGCCTCGGTTCGCGGCTGATGACGGGTGCGATCGACGCAGATGCGGCGCGTTCGCTGCGGGATGCCGACGGCGTCTCGTTCGCGGAGGCCGCGGCATCCGTGGGCCTCGACCCTGCACGGCTGGGAGTGGACAGACGCTCGCTCGCCCGGATCGGCCTCTTCGTGGAACTGCACGTCGAGCAGGGGCGCGGGCTCATCGACCTCGGTGCGCCGGTCGCCGTCGCGTCGTCGGTGCTCGCGCACGGCCGCTGGCGCCTCACGTTCGACGGGCAGGGAAACCACGCGGGCACCACGCTCATGGCCGACCGCGACGACCCGATGATCGCCGCCTCCGCGGCCGTGCTCGCCGTTCGCGAGGTGGCGGCCTCGCTGTCCGGCGCCCGTGCGACGGTCGGACGCGTGGAGGTCGTGCCCGGCGGCACGAACGTGATCTCGTCGCGCGTGACGCTCTGGCTCGACGCCCGCGCGGAGACGGATGCCGCCACCCGCGACCTCGTCGACCGCATCGCCGCGAACGCAGGGGCGTCGTCGTTCGCCGAGGAGTCGTGGAGCGGCCGCGTCGACTTCGACCACGACCTGCGGATGCGGCTGGCCGACTCCCTGGGCGGCGTTCCCGTGCTCGCGACCGGCGCCGGCCACGACGCCGGCGTGCTCGCGGGCTCGGTCCCCACCGCCATGCTGTTCGTTCGCAATCCCACCGGCGTCTCGCACTCGCCCGAGGAGTTCGCCGAGCTCGACGACTGCGTCGCGGGCGTCGAGGCGCTCGAGACCGTGCTGCGGGGTCTGCTGTGAACGCGTTCTGGTGCGGGGCGGTGGTCGGCGAGACGGTCGAGCGCGGGGTGCGCTTCGAGGTGTCGGATGCCGGCGTCATCCTCGCCCGCATGGTCGAGCCCCCGCGCCCCGGGGACGTCTCTCTCGGAACCGTGTTGCCCGGTGCCGGCAACGCGCATTCGCACGCGTTCCACCGCGCGCTCCGCGGTCGTACCGAGGGCGCGAACGACTTCTGGGGCTGGCGCGAACGGATGTACGGCGTGGCGAACGCGCTCGAACCCGACACCTACTTCGCGCTGGCCCGCGCCGTGTTCGCCGAGATGCTCGTCGCCGGGTACACGGCGGTGGGCGAGTTCCACTACGTGCACCACGGCGCCGCCTTCCCGCACGAGTTCGAACTCGCGCTGGTCGCGGCGGCCGAGGATGTCGGCATCCGGCTGACCCTGCTCGACACGGCCTACCTCGCGGGCGGGTTCGGCCTGCCGCTCGCCCCGGAGCAGCGCCGCTTCGGCGACGGCGACGCGGACGGCTACCTCGAGCGCTGGTATTCGCTGCGCGAACGGGTGCCGTCGCTCGGGGCGGCGATCCACTCCGTTCGCGCGGTGCCGCCGGACGACATCGCGCGCATCGTCGCGGGACTGCCCGCCGACGTGCCGCTGCACGTGCACGTCTCGGAGCAGCCGCGGGAGAACGCCGACTGCCGCGCCGCGTACGGTGTCACGCCGGCCCGGCTGCTCGGGGACCTCGGCGCGCTCACCGCGCGCACGAGCGTCGTGCACGCCACCCACCTCACCGGTGACGACGTCCGCCTGCTCGCCGACGCGACCGTCGTGATGTGCCCGACGACCGAGGCCGACCTGGGCGACGGGATCGGCCCGGCGCGCGCCCTGGCCGACGCGGGCGCGCGGATCGCGATCGGTTCGGACCAGAATTGCGTCGTGGACCCACTGCTCGAACTCCGTGGCCTCGAGGCGCACGAACGGCTCGGGTCGGGGCTGCGCGGGCGCTTCGCACCCTCAGAACTGGTGCGCGTCGCGTCCGCCGACGGGTATGGATCGCTCGGCCTCGGCGCACACGCCCTAGCCGTCGGCGATCGCTTCGACGCGATCGAGCTCTCCACCACCAGCGTGCGGACCACCGGCGCTGATGCCGCCCAGCTCGTGCTCACCGCCACCGCCTCCGACGTGGAGCGCGTGTTCGTCGGGGGCGCGTTCGTCGCGCGCGGGGGCGTGCTGGCCGACGGACGCGACCCGGCCGACCTGCTGGCCGCGGCGCTGGGAGCGCTGCGATGACCGCGCACCTGCTCACCGACATCGGCGAGCTGAGCACCCAGCACGACGAGCTCGACCGCATCGCGGATGCCGCGATCGTGATCGAGGGCGGCCGCATCGCCTGGGTCGGGGCGGCATCCGAGGCGCCGGATGCCGACACGGCCGACCACCTGGGCGGCCGCGCCGTACTGCCCGGCTGGGTCGACACGCACACGCACCTCGTCTTCGCGGGGGACCGCTCGGCGGAGTTCGAGGCGCGCATGGCCGGTGCGCCCTACGCGGCCGGCGGAATCGCCACCACGGTTGCCGCGACCCGCGCCGCGTCATCCGAACAGCTCGTCGCGAACGCCGTGCGGCTGCGCCGCGAGGCCGAGCGGCAGGGCACGACCTTCCTCGAGACGAAGACCGGGTACGGGCTGGATGTCGAGACCGAGCTGCGCTCCGCCGTCGCGGCCGCCGAGGTGGCCGACGTGGTCACCTTCCTCGGCGCCCACCTCGTGCCCGCCGGCGTGGATCGCCGCGACTACCTCGACCTGGTCACCGGCCCCATGCTCGCCGCGGTCGCACCGTACGCGAGCTACGTCGACGTGTTCTGCGAGACCGGCGCGTTCGACGTGGAGGAGAGCCGCGAGGTGCTGCGCGCCGGGAGGGCGGCGGGCCTCGGCATCCGCGTGCACGGCAACCAGCTCGGCCACTCGGGCGGCGTCGCGCTGGCGGTCGAGCTTGGGGCGGCGAGCGTCGACCACTGCAACTTCCTGTCCGCGTCGGACCTCGGGGCCCTCGCCTCGTCGAACACCGTCGCGACGTTCCTGCCGGCCTGCGACCTCTCCACCCGCCAGCCGTTCGGGCCCGCGCGCGAGCTGCTGGATGCCGGCGGCCGCATCGCCCTCGCCACCAACTGCAACCCCGGCTCCTCGTACACCACGTCGATGGCGTTCTGCGTGGCCACCGCCGTGCTGCAGATGGGGCTGACGATCGAGCAGGCGGTGCACGCGGCGACGCGCGGCGCCGCGCTCTCGGTGGGGCGTGAGGATGTCGGCGTGCTGCGCGTGGGCGCCCGGGCCGATGTGCAGGTGCTCGACGCGCCATCCGTCGCCCACCTGGCGTACCGACCCGGGGTGCCGCTCACCGCCGGGGTGTGGCGGGGCGGCATCCGGGTGGTCTGAACCGGTTTCTGACGGCCCCTACGGCAGGATGTGTCCGCCGGTGGTGAACAGCCGGTACCATTCTTCCCGCGTGAGCGGCACGTCGGAGCCCGCGGCCGAGTCGCGCAGGTGCTCCACGTTGGTGGTGCCGAGCACGACCTGCATGTTCGCCGGGTGCCGCGTGATCCAGGCGACGGCGATCGCCGACGTAGGAACGTCGTACTTGGCGGCAAGCTCGTCGATCGCCTTGTTCAGCTCGGCGAAGTTGTCGCGGTCGCCCAGGAACGTGCCGTCGAAGAAGTCTTTCTGGAACGGTGACCACGCCTGCAGGGTCATGTCGTTGAGGCGCGAATAGTCGAGGATTCCGTTGTCCCGCACGACGGACTGGTCGAGACCGGCCATGTTGGCGGCGACACCCTGCGCGATGATCGGCGAGTGCGTGATGCTCAGCTGCACCTGGTTGAAGGCGAGCGGCTGGCGCACGCTCTTCTTGAGCAGCTCGACCTGTCCCGGGGTGTGGTTGGAGACGCCGAAGTTGGTCACCTTGCCGCTCTCTTGCAGCTCGTCGAAGGCGGCCGCGACCTCGTCCGGCTCCACCAGCGTGTCGGGGCGGTGCAGCAGCAGCACGTCGAGGTGATCGAGGCGCAGCGCCGCCAGCGACTCGTCCACCGTGCGCAGGATGTGCTCGCGCGAGAAGTCGAAGTAGCCCGGACGGATTCCCACCTTCGACTGCACGATCACGCGCTCGCGTTCGGCGGGCGTGAAGGTCACTGCATCGCCGAACCGCGTCTCGCAGCCGTGACGCTCGTCGCCGTAGATGTCTGCGTGGTCGAACACCGTGATGCCGGCGTCGAGGGCGGCGCCGACCAGGGTGCGGATCTGCTCGTCGTCGAGCGGGCTGATGCGCATGAGGCCGAGCACGACGTTGGATGCCTCGAGGGTGGTCTGGGGGAGTGCGAGTGTCTTCATGCCTCCATTCTCCTCTCCCCGAGTGGGCGATATTTGCTGCGTTGACGCCCTCGACCCTGCATATATCGCCCACTC
>JAODAU010000228.1 GCA_025463615.1 Microbacteriaceae bacterium
TGGACAGCGGGGCCCAGTTCATCCTGGCCCCCACCAACAACGCCGACTTCGGCCACACCGACGAGAACGAGCAGCAGGTGGCGATCGCCCGGCTCCGCGCGATCGAGACCGGCCGCAGCGTCGTCAACGACTCGACGGTCGGCGTGAGCGCGATGTTCGCGCCGGACGGCCGCGAGCTGACCAGCCTGAAGACGTTCACGCCGGGCGCGATGGTGCAGACGATCCCGCTCAGCGACACGATCACCCCGGCCATGGCGATCGGGCGGCAGCTGGAGTGGCTGGCGGGCGGGTTCGGGTTCGCGGGGCTCGCCCTCGGCATCCTGCTGCGTCGCCGCCGGCCAGCGAAAAAGCGTCGTTAACGACGAATCGGGACCCTCTCGATGAGGATCCCGAAACTGCCGGTTGGGCCTTACGCCCCGATCTTGTGCTGTCCCTTGCGCGCCCGGAGGTAGTCGAGCCGCTCCTGGAGGAGCTCCTCGAGCTCCGCGCGGGTGCGACGCTCCAGCAGCATGTCCCAGTGAGTACGCGGCACCTTGGTGTCCGTCTCCTCCTGCGTGACCTGCTTGCCGTCCAGGCCGATGAGCCGGCCCTCGAGCCCGCTCTTCGGCGACTCCCAGACGGTGGGAACCTCCGCGTCGGCGGAGAAGGTGACCTCGAAGGTCGATCCGTCTGCCGCCTGGTAAGTACTGATCTTGCGGGGCGAGAAGGTCACTCCTTCTTCGCTCTGGAGGCTCTGGGATCCGAGCCTCATTCCGCGCAAACTGCGATCCGCCATTGTGTGGTCCTCTCTCGCGATGCCTTGTCAGTTATAAACCCCGAAGCTGTGCGAATCCTTTCCGCCGCGAGCCAGTCACAGGCAGTTCCCAGACTACTCCCGGTTTCGTGAGAGGTCCTCGAGCACCTCGAGGGCGAGGTCGGCGCGGTCGGTGAAGATGCCGTCGACGCCGTGCTGGAAAAGCCGGCGCATCGTGGCCGGGTCGTTGATGGTCCAGACGTGGATCTCCAGCCCCGCCGCGTGGAAGATGCGCGCGGTGCGGGGGGTGACGGTCTGCAGGTAGGCGATGCGCTCGGGCACCTGCACGGCATCCACGTGGCGCAGGAACCACGCGGCGAGGGGAGCGATGCCGAGTCGCGCGGCGATGAACGCAGCCACGAAGGACGGTGCGGATGCCGAGGTCGCCACCCCGGGCAGCAGGTCGGTGGCCGCGCGCCTGCGCCGATCATTGAACGAGGTGATGAGCACCCGGTCCACGGCTCCCGCGGCGAGGATCACCTCGGCGGCCGGCCGGGCGGCCTGCATCGCCTTGATGTCGATGTTGAACCGCGAGGTCGGGAACGCCGCGAGGAACTCCGCGAGGGTGGGGATGCGCTGGCCGCCGCCCAGGTCGATCTCGCGGAGCTCCGCGAGCGTCAGGTCCTCCACATTGAGTTTGTGGCCTGCGGTGCGCTTGAGGTCGGGGTCGTGGCAGATCACCGCGATGCCGTCCGACGAGACGTGCACGTCGGTCTCGAGGTGCGTCACGCCGATCGCGACGGCCTTCTCGAAGGCGAGCATCGAGTTCTCCGGGGCGTCCACCTGCAGGCCGCGGTGCGCGAGCACCCGCGGGGGAGGGGGCGTGAAGTAGGCAACGGAAGAGGACCGGCCAACCATCGACCGGTCCTCTCGTCCGCGCCTACTTGACCGGTGGGGTGCCACCCTGGTTTCCGAAGAATCCCGTGCTGATCTGCTTGACGGCCTCGGTGAACTCCGAGGGGATGATCCAGAGCTTGTTCGAGCTGCCCTCGGCGATCTTCGGCAGCATCTGCAGGTACTGGTACGCCAGCAGCTTCGGGTCCGGGTCGCCGTCGTGGATGGCGGAGAAGACGGTCGTGATGGCCTTCGCCTCGCCTTCCGCGCGCAGCACCTGAGCCTTCGCGGCACCCTCGGCCTCGAGGATGGCCGCCTGGCGGGAGCCCTCGGCCTGCAGGATGGCGGCCTGCTTGGTGCCCTCGGCGGTGAGGATCTGGGCGCGACGGTCACGCTCGGCACGCATCTGCTTCTCCATCGAGTCCTGGATGGAGAGGGGCGGGTCGATCGCCTTGAGCTCGACTCGCCCGACGCGGATTCCCCACTTGCCGGTCGCCTCGTCGAGCACGACGCGCAGCTGGCCGTTGATGTTGTCGCGGCTGGTGAGCGCCTCTTCGAGGTTCAGCCCACCGACGACGTTACGAAGGGTCGTGGTGGTGAGCTGCTCGACCGCGCCGAGGTAGTTGGCGATCTCGTAGGTCGCGGCCCGGGCATCCGTCACCTGGAAGTAGACGACCGTGTCGATGGAGACCACCAGGTTGTCCTCGGTGATCACCGGCTGCGGCGGGAACGAGACGACCTGCTCGCGCATGTCGATCAGCGGCCGCACGCGGTCGATGAACGGCACCAGCACGTTGAGCCCGGGCATCAGCGTCTTGTGGTACTTGCCGAGCCGCTCGACCACGCCGGCGCGGGCCTGCGGGATGATGCGGATGGAGCGGAACAGGATCACCAGCACGAAGATCGCGACGATGACGATCACGACGACGAGCACGATCTGGCCGAACAATTCGGTCACGGTTGGTTCCTTTCAGCGGGGACGACCACGGCGGTCGCTCCCTCGATTGCCGTCACGACGACGCGATCCCCGAACTCGGCCGAGGTGCCAGACTCGGCGAGGCCGGAGAGCTTCGCCGTCCAGGTCTCGCCGTTCGAGAGCTTGACGTGCCCCTGGCCATCGACGAAGTCGGTGGTGACGGTGCCGGCGAGGCCCAGCAGGGCCGCGACGTTGGTGGGCGTCCTGTCGCCGCCGCGACCGAGCGCGCGTTTCAGCGCGGGCCGCACGAAGAAGAGAAGAATCAGCGCGAGGATCGCCGCGATGATCACCTGGGCCCACCACGGCGCGCCGAACAGGCCGGCCACCAGACCGCCGAGGCTCCCGACGGCCAGCATCAGGAAGGTGAAGTCGACGGTGATGACTTCGATGATCACGAAAAAGAGGATGAGCGCGAGCCAGAAGATCCACGCGTACATCGATATGAATTCGGCCACAGTTTCGGCACTCCTCGTGTCACCTTCGAAACTATCACCACGCGGCTGGCCGGGGGAGTAGCCGGAGTTGGTATTCTCGTGAGTCGGGCCGTCCCGCGCCGCATCCGATTGCTTCTGGAGTTCTTCCGTGACCAACCCGAACAACCCCCTCGCCGCCGGATCACTCGACGGTCTCCGCGCCCTCGTCACGGGCTCGTCCCGCGGAATCGGCGCCGACACTGTCACATACTTCGCCGAAGCCGGCGCGAGCGTGGTCATCAACTACCGCAACAAGGCCGCGCGGGCCGAGAAACTGGCCGACAAGCTCGTCGCGGAGGGTGCATCCGCCGTGGCGATCTGCGCCGACCTCACCGACGATGCCTCGGTGGCCGGGATGTTCCAGCGGGTGCAGGACGAGCTCGGCGGCCTCGACATCCTCGTGTTGAATGCCTCCGGCGGCATGGAATCCGGCATGGATGCGGACTACGCCACGAAGCTCAACCGCGACGCCCAGCTGCACGTGCTCAACACGGCGATCCCCCTCATGCAGCCCGGGTCGCGCGTGGTCTTCGTCACCAGCCACCAGGCGCACTTCGTGAAGAGCGCCGAGACCATGCCGGAGTACCTGCCGGTCGCGCTGAGCAAGCGTGCCGGCGAGGATGCCCTGCGCGACCTCATCCCCACGCTCGACTCCGCGGGCATCGGCTTCGTCGTCGTCTCCGGCGACATGATCGAGGGCACCATCACCGCGACGCTGCTCGAGCGCGCCAACCCCGGCGCGATCAGCTCCCGCAAGGAGGCGGCGGGTCGCCTCTACAACGTCGCCGAGTTCGCGGCCGAGGTCGCCCGCGCCGCCGTCGACCCGCTCCCGGCCGACCACACCCGCCTCGTGGGCGATGTGAGCGAGTTCGGGGCCTGAGCCACGTGACCGAGGGCCATCGCCTCACCTCGCGCATCCTGCTGTTCGACCGGGACGACCGGGTGCTGCTGTTCCTCACCAAGGCGCCGGACACAAGCGGCTTCGCACGCTGGATCACCCCCGGCGGGGGAGTGGACCCCGGGGAGACCCACGCCCAGGCCGCAGTGCGCGAGCTCTGGGAGGAGACCGGCCTCGTCGTCGGCGACCTGGGGGAGCCGGTCTGGTCGCACGACTTCGACGTGAAGTGGGATGCCGCCGACCACTCGACCGGCCACGCCGAGTTCTACCGGCTCGCGATCGAGCGCTTCACGCCGTCCGACGCCAACTGGACCGACGACGAGCGCGTGGATGTGCTCGACTCGGGTTGGTGGTCGCTCGAGGAGTTGCTCGAGACCTCCGAGCCGTTCGAACCCGCCGAGCTGCCCCAGCTCGT
>JAODAU010000230.1 GCA_025463615.1 Microbacteriaceae bacterium
CTGCGCTCGGTCAGCCTCACCCAGACCCTTCAGCTGATCAAGGTGACGGTCGAGGTCGTCGAGGAGCGCGTCAAGGGCGCCGACGTCTCGGTGCGCGAGGCGATCCTGCTCTACTCGCGCGAGATCGCGTTCGCCGCCGCGGACGTCTACGCCCGGGCGGCCGAGGCGCGCGGCCTCTGGGATGCCCGGCTCGAGGCCCTCGTCGTCGACTCGATCCTCAGCGGTGAGTACGACGACGAGCTGCCGTCGCGGATCGCCGCACTGGGCTGGCACGGCCACGGCGAGGTCTCCGTGCTCGTCGGCACCGCGCCCAAGATGCTCGACGTGGACATGCTCCGCCGCACTGCGCGCCACCTCGACGCGGACGTGCTGATCGGCGTGCAGGGGTCGCGGCTGGTTCTCGTGATCGGCCGCGCGCACCCGACCCCCGCCGACGACGAGCCCGCCATCGGCACCCTGGTGCCGTTCCTCGAGATCGCCACGGCTCTCGAGCCCGGCTTCGGCGACGGGCACCTGGTGCTCGGCCACGAGGTCGCGACCCTCGTCGAGGCGTCGCGCAGTGCCAAGGCGGCGCTCGCGGGCTTCGCGGTGGCCCGATCCTGGCGCAACGCACCGCGACCAACACTCGCCGACGACCTGCTGCCCGAGCGCGCACTGGCCGGAGACGGCCTCGCCCGCGCCACCCTCATCAACCGCATCTACAAGCCGCTGCAGGCGCACTCGACCGAGCTGCTCACCACCCTGTGGTGCTATCTCGACAACGGACGCTCGCTCGAGGCGACGGCGCGCGAGCTGTTCGTGCACCCGAACACGGTGCGCTACCGCCTCAAGCGCGTCACCGACGTGATCGGCTGGGATGCCACCGGCGCCCGCGAGTCGCTCATCCTGCAGGCCGCCCTCATCCTCGGCTCCATCGCCGAACCCGAGGGCCCGCTGCGCCGCCGCTAATCCAGCGGATCGGGTCGAGCGCGCGTCGTGACGGACGCCGGAGGCGACCCGCGGCTCGCACTCCGCGCCGGACGGCGTGTCGCGTCGCCTGTCCGTCACGACACTCCGTCAACTCCTGTTCAACCGCCCAGGGGCATGCCGAATGAAGGCCTTCGAGCGCCTGACGTCCGATTCCCGCCCGCGTTGGCGGTCGCGTGTCCCAGAGGTGCCTACATTTGGCATCGAGAACGAACTGCGCCGGCGCTAGTCGAGCGGGCGGATCGCCGTGCCGGGAACGCCCAGCGCGAAGTCGGCGCCGAACGCCGACGCGACCGTGGTCACGCCGACGGGCGGCGCGGCCAGCGTCGCCAGCACGGCCAGGACGACGGATGACGCGGTGAACGCATAGCCCTCGCCCGTGGTGAGCCAGCTGCTGCGGCTCGAACCGTCCGCGGCGGTCGCGCGGGCCCACGCGGCGGAGACGAACGGCTCGGAGGCGCGAGACTCGGGGAGCGACCGCAGGATGCGCCGACGCGCCAGCGCGGAGAGGGCCGGGAGCGCGACTCGCAGTGCCGCCGCCGGAGCCGCGAAGGCCGTCGAGCCGCTGACGGTCCGGATGCCCGTGCTCGCCGCCGCCGTCACGATGTCCCCGGTCGCGACGGGCACCAGCGTGCGGCGCCCGACCGGCAGCTCGACCGATACGGCGCCCCTGCCGAGGCCGGAGCGCTGCACGACGCCGTCGACGAGCCGCACGCCGCCCTGGGCGAGCACGGCGACGACGCTCGCGCCGGTTCCCGATCCGCCCGGCTCGTTCTGCGTGAGCATGGCGACCTCGAGGCGCGCTGCATCGTGCCCCGCGGAGCGGAGCGCGGCGACCGCGGCGAGGGCCGCGGCATCCGTCGCGACCGTTCCGAAGCCGGCGGCGGGGACAGCGGCGATGCCAGCCTCGCGCACCCGGTCGCCCTGGGCGAAGACCGAGCGTACGGGGTCGAGCTCGTTCGAGAGGTCGAGGTAGTGGGCGCCCCCGGCGATGCAGGCGTCGAGCACGGGCTGGGCGGTCGCGCCGAACGGACCGGCCGCGTTGACGATGAGCTCCGTGTCGAGTGCCGCGGCGGTCAGGGCGGCGGGCCCGCCGACCACGCGGAACGGCAGCGTGAGCTCGTCGGCCACGTCGCGCAGCATCACGGGATTGCGACCGAGGAGCAGCGGATGCTCGCCCCGCGCCACCGCCTCCCGCGCGATCTTGCGCCCCGTGTGGCCGGTGGCACCGTAGATCGCCCAGGACATGCCCCCAACCTAGCGTGGGGCGCGACACTGTAGGAGAACTCCAAAGGTTCGCGAGGTTATTAGTCTGGAAATGCAACACAGCGCGGTGCCAGTGAATGGAGACTTGATAAGTGATCGTCGTCGTATGCCCGGGACAGGGCTCCCAGACCCCCGGGTTCCTCGAACCCTGGCTCGCCGAGAGCCGATTCCGCGACCAGCTGCAGGGCATCTCCGACGCCGTCGGCATCGACCTCGTCGCACACGGCACGGTGTCGGATGCCGACACCATCCGTGACACGGCGGTGGCGCAGCCGCTCATCGTGGCGGCCGGGCTCCTCACGCTGTCCGCGCTCCTCGAGGGCAGGCGCGACCGCATCGGCGGTGTGGCCGGCCACTCGGTCGGCGAGGTCACCGCAGCAGCCGCCGCCGGCATCCTGAGCGAGGCCGACGCGATGACGCTGGTGCGCGAGCGCGGCCTGGCCATGGCGAAGGCCGCGGCCCTCGAACCCACCGGCATGAGCGCGGTCGTGGGCGGCGACGAGGCGGAGCTCCTCGCCAGGCTCGACGCGCTCGGCCTCTCCCCCGCAAACTTCAACGGCGGCGGCCAGATCGTCGTCGCGGGCGAGCTCGCGGCGCTCGACGCGCTCAAGGCCGACCCGCCGGCCGGCGCCCGCGTGATCCCGCTCCAGGTCGCCGGTGCATTCCACACGCGGTATATGCAGCCCGCCGTCGAGCACCTGCGCGAGGTGGCCGCCACGATCGAGAAGCACGATCCGAGCCTGACCATCTGGACCAACCGCGACGGCAGCGTCGTCACGAGCGGCGCGGAGTACGTCGACCTGCTGGTGGGCCAGGTGTCGTCGCCGGTGCGCTGGGACCGCACGATGGAGTCCCTTGCGGCCGCCGGTGTCACGGGTATCGTCGAGGTGGCGCCCGCCGGCGCCCTGGTCGGTCTCGCCAAGCGCGGCCTGAAGGGCGTGCCCACCGTCGCGGTGAAGACACCGGACGACCTCGAAGCAGCATTCGCCCTCATCGACGGGATCTCATGAGCCAGCCCACCCTCAAGCAGTCGCACGGCGCGGAGTTCACGCGCATCTACGCCTACGGCGCCGCCCGCGGCGACCTGGTCGTACCCAACGACGACCTGATCGGCCCGATCGACTCGAGCGACGAGTGGATCCAGCAGCGCACCGGCATCGTGACACGCACCCGCGCGTCGCACGACGTGCTGGCCGTCGACCTGGCCACGGATGCCGCCCGGGAGGCCATCGCCAAGTCCGGGGTATCCCCCGAGCAGATCGACCTCGTGATCGTGGCGACCATCAGCAACACGCGGCAGACGCCGTCGATGGCCGCCGTGGTCGCCGACCGTGTCGGAGCCAACCCCGCCGCCGCCTACGACGAGAACGCGGCCTGCGCCGGGTTCAGCTACGGCGTGACGCAGGCCGACGCGCTCATCCGCACCGGCTCGGCCCACTTCGCGCTCGTGATCGGCGCCGAGAAGCTCTCGGACCTCGTCGACCCCACCGACCGCACCATCTCGTTCCTGCTCGGCGACGGCGCGGGCGCCGTGGTCATCGGCCCGAGCCACACCCCCGGCATCGCCGCGGCGGTGTGGGGCTCGGACGGCTCGAAGGCCGACGCGGTGGGCATGAACTCCACGCTCACCGAGTTCCGCGACGGCGAGACTCCCTGGCCCACGCTGCGCCAGGAGGGCCAGACGGTGTTCCGCTGGGCCGTCTGGGACATGGCCAAGGTGGCCAAGCAGGCGCTCGAGGTCGCCGGCATCACGTCCGAGGACCTCGCCGCCTTCATCCCGCACCAGGCCAACATGCGCATCATCGACGAGTTCGCGAAGCAGCTCGGGCTGCCCGAGCACGTGGTCATCGGGCGCGACATCGCGACGACCGGCAACACGTCCGCGGCGTCCATCCCGCTGGCCACCCACCGCCTCCTGCAGGAGCACCCCGAGCTCAGCGGCGGCCTCGCCCTGCAGATCGGCTTCGGCGCCGGACTCGTGTTCGGCGCCCAGGTAGTGGTCCTCCCGTAAGATAATCAACGGTCAAACGACACCCCTCAAGAGGAGAAACAACAATGGCATTGTCCACAGAAGAAGTTCTGGCAGGTCTCGCGGAACTCATCAACGACGAAACCGGCATCGCCACCGACTCGGTGGAGCTGGACAAGTCGTTCACCGACGACCTGGACATCGACTCCATCTCGATGATGACCATTGTCGTGAACGCAGAAGAGAAGTTCGACGTGAAGATCCCGGACGAAGAGGTCAAGAACCTCAAGACCGTCGGTGACGCCGTCAGCTTCATCGTCAACGCACAGGGCTGATACCCCGAACCATTCGCGGCAGGTCGGCCCGGAACCCCGGGTCGGCCGCGCCCGAATGAACGATGACACCCCATCGTTGATCCACAGAGAGATGCCGTCATGACCAAAAAGATCGTCGTAACAGGGATCGGTGCCATTTCGCCGATCGGCGCCACCGCGCCGGAGACCTGGAAAGCCCTGCTCGCCGGCGCGTCCGGCGGCCGCACCCTCGACTACGAGTGGGTGGAGAAGTACGACCTGCCCGTCACCTTCGCCGCGGAGTCCATCGTGCGCCCCGAGGAGTTCCTCGAGCGCCAGGAGGCCAAGCGCCTCGACCCGTCGGCCCAGCTCGC
>JAODAU010000243.1 GCA_025463615.1 Microbacteriaceae bacterium
TCTCCTCGGCGAGCCTCTGGTCGTCGAGGAGTTCCAGTGCGTCCGCGGGGAGCTCCAGGCGCGTGATGTCCGCTGCAGCCCGTACCACGCGGCGGAACCGGGCAGCCTCGCGGTCGGCGAAGATCGCGCCCCAGGTGAAGGAGGGGACGGCGCGCATCGCCACCGACTCCGGGAACAGCACGGCCGAGTTGGTGTCGTAACCCGCGGTGAAGTCCACGAACCGCACCGGCACGAAGAGCCGGTTGGAGTAGTCGCCCGCCTCGAGCTCGGCCACGAACTCGGGCCAGATCACCTCGACCAGCACCGCCTCGACGAGCCGGTCGGTCGAGCCGTTCTGCGTGTACATCGGGAACACCACCACGTGGCGAAGCCCGTCGACGCGGTTCTGCTGCGGCTGGAACGCCTGCAGCGAGTCGAGGAAGTCGGGCACGCCGAATCCCTCGTCGCTCCAGCGCTCGAAGTCCACGACGACCGCCCGCAGGTAGTCCTCGTCGTGCGGCAGCGACTCCGCCAGGCGGAGGCACGCGTCGGCGATGGATGCCACCAGCTCCCGCGACCGCGCGTGTGCGGCGGCCTCCGGGATGCTGCCGTCCTTCACCTGGTACTGCTGCAGCTCGGTTGCCGCGGCCTTCAGGGAAAGCCAGTCCGCGTTGTCTTCGAGGACCTCAGGCTCCCCGATGATTGTGGGCAGGTGTGCGCTCATGGTTCGACCTCCGTCCTCAAGAAATGTGTGTCACATCCAGCCTAGGCGGGGCATGTGGAGCGTTTCTTTGAAGCCGGCGCGGGAAAACTCCGGATGCGTGGGTGCCGCGCGCACGATCGCTGCGGGCGCGCAAGGAACGGCCGGTCAGAGCCCGGAGCGCGCCAACCACTCGGTGAGCACGCGCTCGACGTCGTCCGGGTGCTCGACGCTCGGCAGGTGTGCCGCGCCGGCGAACACGTGCGACTCGGCGGCGGGCAGCCGCCCGGTCACCGCGGCGAAGACGGCCATCGCCTCGCTGATGTCGCTGTCGCCGATGGTCACCAGCGTCGGCGCCGCGAGATCGTCGAGCCGCGCCCAGGCGCTGGGGGAGAGCGCGATGGGCTCGGGCCGCTCGCGCTGGTGGCCGAGGTTGTCGCGGTTCAGCGCGAACGCCGTCTCCACGAACGCCGGGTCGAGCTCGGTCGCGCTGCGGGTCGGCGCGATGCACCACAGCTCCACGTCGAGCGAGTTGGCCAGCTCCCACTCGCCGGCCTCCTCGGCGGCGGCGATGCGGCGGATGAGCGCGGCCTCCGCCTCCGTCGGCTCCGGGTAGTCGAACCCGCCGAGGCCCGCGCCGACGGTGACGAGGCCGGTGACCCGATCCGGGTGCTCCAGGGCCAGGTCGGTGGCGATGCGCCCGCCGCGGGACGCGCCGACAACGGTCGCAGCCGGAACGCCGAGGTGGTCCAGCAGGTCGATGGCGTCCGCGCGGTCGGAGAACGCCGAGTCGTCGCAGGTCGTGCGGCCGAAGCCGCGGGCGTCGAAGCGCACGACGAACCGGTCGTGCGCGAGGGCCTCGGCCAGCGGATCCCACATGCGCAGCGTGGCGACGCCGGCGTGGATGAGCAGCAGGGCGGGGTCGGAGATGCGACCGTCGGTCTCGTAGTAGAGGGTCGCGCCCGGGACATCCAGAGTCGGCATGGATCGAGGCTATGCGCTGCCCGGGTATTGGGCCAGCGGCGTGGCCAGTGGACCGGTCCTTCGGGTTGGACCGATCCACTGAGTCGCCTGCACGGAGTTCGCAGACGGGCGGCTTTCCACAGCATCAGGGTGTGCGTGCGCCTGATCGGATGTTGCTGCTTGGAGCCGGTGTGCACTGTCTCGTGCTCCGTGCCTAAGACCGAAGGTAGCAGTATATTGGTCCCCCAAGTAGAGGACACGGCCCCCCAGTAGAGGGGTCATTTTTGTCCTCCAAATGGAGGACAGGATTTTGTACCCCGTTTACTCCGGCTCGTCGGGGTCGACGAGCGGCACCTCGATGAGGCCGAGCATGCGCATCGCCTGCTGCGCGGCCGCCAGATCGTGGTCACGCGAGGCAGCGATGAGCAGCCCCTGGGCCTGCGCGAGGGCGCGGATGTCGATGTACGCCGGCAGGTGTTGTCCCCCGAGCCGGATCTGGTGCACGACCGACGTGATGCCGCGCTGCAACGCGGGGTTGCGCGAGAGGCGGGGCAGGTGGGCGAAGAAGTCGGCATTGGCGGTGGCGAGCTTGCCCGGATCCGGCACGGCGAGGTGCTCCAGGAAGCGCTCGTGGTCGGCCTGCATGGCGGCCACGACGTCCGGCGTCACGAGGGGTACGGTCTCGAGCACGAGGGCGCCGTAGAGCGCGACGAAGACGACCATCGCATCCGCGGTCTGCTGCGGGCTCACCACCGCGATGCGGGTGAACCGGCTGGCGGACGCCTCGATGATGCCGATGTCGCGCAGCCGCTGCAGCGCCTCGCGCACCGGCGTGCGGGACACCCCCAGGCGCTGGGCGATCTCGCCGTCGCTCACCCGATCCCCCGGTTGCAGGGTGCCGTCGTGCACGGCGCCGAGGATCTCCTCGAAGACGGTGGTGACGACCTTGCTGCTCGCGAAGGTGTCGTCGGCGCCCCCAGGCGTCGTCGTAGATCCCCCGGTGTTGCTCATCGCAACAATTCTAGGCGGACGTGAACACGGCGGGGGTCAGAAGATCATCGGCCGGTCGTCGTCGTCCACCGCGACGTCGAGGTCGACCACGACGGGAACGTGGTCGCTCGGGCCGTCGCCCTTGCGCTCCTCGCGCACGATCTGCGCGCCGGTCACCAGGTCGGCGAAGGAGTCGGAGCCCAGGATGAAGTCGATGCGCATGCCCTCGTTGCGCGGGAATCGAAGCTGCTGGTAATCCCAGTAGGTGTAGCCCTCGGGCACCAGGGGGCGCACGACATCCTTCAGCCCGATGGTCTCGAACTTGGCGAAGGCGGCGCGCTCGGGCGGCGACGTGTGGGTGGCGCCCTCGAACGGCCAGGTCGGCCAGACGTCGGTGTCGAGCGGCGCGACGTTCCAGTCGCCCATCAGGGCGATGGGGGAGCCGGGGTTGGCCGACATCCAGTCCCTCGTGTCCTCCGCCAGCCGGTCGAGCCACTCCAGCTTGTAGGCGTAGTGCGGGTCGTCGAGCGCGCGGCCGTTGGGCACGTACAGGCTCCAGAGGCGGAGGCCGTCGACCGTGACGCCCAACGAGCGCGCCTCGAGCGGCAGGATGCCGTCATCGCCCGGC
>JAODAU010000277.1 GCA_025463615.1 Microbacteriaceae bacterium
AGGAGCGGCGACGCAACGGCGCGTACTGGGTCGAGACGCTCGGCTCGGTGCCGGATGTCCGCATCCAGCACGAGACCGGCCGCAGCAGCTGGTTCGGCTTCTCGATGCTGCTCGAGGGTCCGCTCGCCGGTCGGCGTCGGGAGGTGGGCGCCGAGCTGACCCGCGCCGGCATCGAGTCGCGCCCGGTCGTCGCGGGCAACTTCACCCGCAACCCGGCGATGAAGTACCTCGACGCGATCGTGCCCGACGAGCTGCCCGCGGCCGACCGCATCCACTTCGACGGGCTGTTCGTGGGCAACCGCCACTACGAGACGCACGAGAGCATCGACGTGCTCGCCCAGATCCTGAGCGACATCCCGCGCTGAGTCAGCGGCGCTTGCCCTCGGCGATCGCCTTCGTGAACGACACCACCGTTTCGTCGGCGACCTTCTGCCAGGAGAACTGCGCCGAGCGCAGCTCGCCGAGGCGAGTGAGCTCCGCCTGCCGCGCCGGATCGTCGGAGAGGGCGAGCACGGCGCGCGCCAGGTCGACGGGGTCGCCGGCGGTGAAGTAGTCGGCGGCATCCGCGCCCACCTCACGGAAGATCTCGGTGTCGGCCAGTAGCACGGGCAGGCCGATGGCCATGGCCTCGAGGGTCGGGAGCGAGAACCCTGTCGCGAGCGTCGAGTCGATGAGCGCGGTCGCCGTCGCGAACAGTTCACCGAGCTCCTCGGTGGTCACCCAGCCCTTGAGCTCGATCGAGCCCTCCAACCCCAGCTCGCGCACCAGCGGCACCAGCGGGTCGTCACCGAAGCTTCCGGTGATCACGAGGCGCGGTCGGCGAGCGGGCTCCATCGCCGCCCAGGCCCTGATCACGGTCTCGAAGTTCTTGTACGGGCTGCGCTGGCCGATGGCGAGGAACAGGTCGGATCGCCGGACCTCGCCCGGGGTCTGAGCCGAGGTGGCCCTGCCCGCCAGGGGGATGACATCGATCCGGTCGTCGGGAAACTTCAGGTACCTGCGGATCGCGGCGGCCGACGTCTCGCTGATCGTGATGAGCCGGGTGGCGTTGGCCGCGCCCCTGCGCTCCATCCACTTCACCGGCTCGGTGAACAGCTTCGTCTGCATGAGCTCGGGATGGGAGAAGTAGAGCAGGTCGTGCACGGAGATCACCACCGGCGCCTTCGAGCGCAGCGGCCCCAGCATGGCGGGACCGTGGATGAGGTCCGCCCCGGCCTTCTCGGCCGCGCGCGACACCGCGAACAGCTCGCCCCGTGCCCAGGTCAGGCGGTTCTCGCCGCTGATGCCGGAGTCGATCACGGCGCCCGGGAACCACGAATGGTCCTTCGCCATCAGCTCGGTGCTGCCGAAGCCGACGTATTCGAAGCCCGTGTCGAGGGTCCCCAGCTGGCGATAGAGCTCGCGGGCATAGATCTCGAGGCCGCCCTTGGTGCCGGTCGACTGGAGCAGGTTCACGAAGACTAGGGGCACTGGTCGATGGTATCCGACTCCCGGAATGCGGCATCGGACGGTACGCTCCGGCTCGATTGCTAGGATCATCGACATGCCTCATACCCTCGAGCGGACGCTGATTGTCATGCCCGCGTATAACGAGGAGGCATCGATCGGCTCGGTTCTGCGCGAGGTCTTCGAGGTCCTTCCCGGCGCCGCCGTGCTCGTCGTCGACGATGGATCGCACGACTCGACGGCCGACGTGGCGCGCGCCGCAGGCGCCACCGTCGCGGTGCTGCCGTTCAACCTCGGGGTGGGCGGCGCGATGCGCACCGGCTTCCGGTTCGCGATCGACAACGGTTTCGACTGCGTCGTGCAGATCGATGCGGACGGCCAGCACGATCCCGCGGACGTGCCCGCGCTGCTCGAGGCACTGGACACCGCTGATCTCGCCATCGGCGCGCGCTTCGCCGGCAGGGGCGACTATGCCGTACGCGGGCCTCGCCACTGGGCGATGAAGGTGCTGTCCCGCACGCTCAGCGGCACGGCGCACACGCGGCTGACGGACACCACCTCCGGGTTCCGCGCGAGCGGGCCGCGATGCGTGGCGCTGTTCGCCATCCACTACCCGGCCGAGTACCTGGGTGACACGATCGAGGCCCTGGTCATCGCGGCGCGGTCCGGCATGATCATCCGGCAGGTCCCCGTGTCGATGCGGGTGCGCTCGGCGGGAACCCCGTCCCACAATCCATTCAAGGCGGCCGCGTATCTCGCTCGCGTGGCTCTGGCGCTGGTTTTCGCGCTCCTGCGTCCCGCCTCCAGCTTCAGGGAGACCGCTCAATCGTGACCGCCACGAGTTACATATTCGGCATCGTATCTGCCGCGCTCGCGCTGTTCGTGGTCATCGAGCTGCTGCGCCGCCGCCAACTGCGTGAGCGCCACGCGATCTGGTGGCTCATCGCCGGCACCCTCGCCCTCATCGTCGGCATCTTCCCCGCGACTCTGGAATGGGCGGCGTCGCTCATCGGCATCGTCGTGCCGGTGAACCTGGTGTTCTTCGTCAGCATCGCCGTGCTCTTTCTCGTCTGCCTGCAGCACAGCGCAGAGCTGACCCGCCTCGAGGCGAAGACGCGCACCCTGGCCGAGGAGGCCGCCCTTCAGGACGTGCGCATCAGGGACCTCGAGGAGCGCGTGCGCCAGGCCGGGACGACGCCGACCGATGACTGAGACCGTCACGCCGACCCGCCGCGTCCGTTCCCGGGTCGGAACATTCCTGGTGGCCTGGCTCGTGCTGTCGCTCATGGCCGCCGTCTGGTCCATCGCCACACCCCCCGGCGGAGCACCGGATGAGGCGGCCCACGCCGTCAAGGCCGCATCCGTCGTTCGCGGGGAGCTGTCCGGCGCGCCGTCGGTGCACGGCACCGTCGTGCGCGTGCCGGCCTATGTCGCGTACGTCTACGACCAGACGTGCTACGCGTTCCACCCCACGGTGACCGCCGCCTGCGGCGCCGCGCCGATCAGCGGGGACCCCGACAGGATCGTCACGACGGCGACCACGGCGGGGCTCTACAACCCGATCTACTACGCCCTCGTCGGCTGGCCGACCCTTCTTGCGCACGACGAGACGGGCGTGTACCTGATGCGGATCGTCAGCGGCATCCTCTCCTCGCTCTTCCTGGCCGCGGCGGTCGCGATGATCGCCACCTGGCGACGGAGGATGATCCCCCTGCTGGGCATCGCGATCGCTTCGACCCCGATGGTGTTCTTCCTCAACGCGTCGATCAACCCGAATTCGCTCGAGGTCACCGCGACTCTCGCCGCGTTCGTCGGTGTGCTCTCGATCGTCCATCGACCGGACCGGTCACTACTCGTCGAGCGTGCCGTGATCGTCACCGTGTCCGCGGCGCTCGCGGTGAACACCCGCGGACTGTCGCCGCTCTGGGTGGCCATCGCCGTGCTCGTGCCCTTCGCGCTCGTGGGCTGGGCCCGGATACGCGAGCTGCTGCGCCAGCGTGCCGTGATCGTGGCGATCGTCGTGATCGCCGCCGCAACCGTCGCCGCCCTGCTCTGGACGACCTTCTCGAACTCCCTGGGCTCCGCGATCACCGACCCGGAGCATCCGGCATCCGGCGTCGGGGTGGGTGCGTCGCCGATCGCCGGCTTCGTCCAGATCTTCGTCGGCACCTTCGATTACGGCCAGGGCCTCGTCGGCCAGTTCGGCTGGCTCGACACGCCGGCACCCACGCCCGTGTTCTTCGTGTGGGCCGCGTTCATCGGAATGCTCGTGGTGGCGTCACTCGTCGTGCTGCGGGGCAGGGCGTTCGTCGTCGCGGTCGGGTTCATCCTGGGCCTCCTCGTGCTTCCGCCGCTCATCCAGGCGGCCTACATCCACGGGGGCGGAATCATCTGGCAGGGGCGCTACGCCCTCCCGCTCTTCGTCTGTGCGATGGTGGCGCTCGCTACGCTCCTGGACGACCGGATGCCGGCGCTCTCGCCCCGCTCCGCCCGCACCCTCGTGGCGGTCGTCCTCGGCTCCTGGCTGCTCTCCCAGGTGCTCGCCTTCGCCTACGCGCTGAAGCGTTACGGGGTCGGTGCCGTCGGCACGTCGTGGAAGAAGCTGCTCATCGATCCCGACTGGGCGCCGCCGGGCGGCGTGCCGGTGAACCTCGCCGCGGCCGTGGTGATCTTCGCCGCGGGCGCGGTGCTGCTCGCCCTGCTCTGCCTCTCCGTCGCGCGGGAGGGCGGGTCAGCGTCGATTGACGAGCCGGCGCCGGATCTTCGAGAGCACGACGACGACACCACCGGTGCGAAGGTAGTGAACGACCAGTCCGGCGTCGTGCCTGAAGCCGGAGCGCTTACGCCGCACGGGGCGTGACGCCTTCCTGATCGCGCCGCCCGCTGCCACGCGGTCCGCCGCGGGGTGGGCGTCATCGACGAAGTCGACGAGCGGTGCCAGCGCCGTCTGCCAGAAGAAGCGCTCACGCACCCTGGCGATGTTCGCGCGGGCCCGGGCGCCGAACGCCTCGTCGAACAGCACGGTCTCCAGCGCGTCGGCCAGGGCCGACGGGTCCTGTGCCTGCACCACGATGCCGAGTTCCTCCGCCTCGATGAGCTCGGCGAAGTAGTCGCCCGCCGTCACGACCATCGGCAGGCCGGCCCAGAGGTAGTCGAGAATCCGCGTGCGGAAGGAGTAGGTCGTCTCGATGTGGGAGAAGTGGGTGCTCACGCCCGCATCCGCCTCTGTCAGGTAGTTCTGCCGATCCGCGTAGTCCACCCAGGACGCGTTGAAGAACACCGAGGTCCCGGCGACCCCCAGCTCGTCGGCAAGGGCGCGGGACTGCGCGACGATCTCCATCTCGGGCACACCGGGGTGGGGGTGCTTCGTTCCCTGGAAGAACAGTCGCACGTTGTGCCGCCGCGTCGACAGCTCGGCCACCGCGGTGATCAGCGTCTTCGGGTCGAACCAGTTGTAGAGTCCGCCGCTCCAGAGCACGAGCTTGTCGTCGCGCGCGATGCCCGGCAGCACGCCCTTGAGCACGTCGCGCTCGTGCACCGGGGGCGTGTCCGACAGGCCGAACGGAGCGACGCTGATGAGCCCGGTGAGATCAGGATCCCCGCGGTAGTTGGCGGGGTTGATGCGCCCGAGCGCCGCCAGCTGGCCCAGCCAGAACGAGCGCTGGCGCTCCGACGCGCAGAGGAAGAAGTCGCCGCGCAGCAGTTGCTCGTTGAGCACCTCGGTGGCGTCGCTGACCTGCCGGTTCCATTCGGCTCCGGGGAGCTCACGCGACTGCTCGAGCTGCTCGAGGTGCATGGGGTCGTAGATGTCCACGACGAGGATCTTGTCCGAGTTGCGCAGGGAGTCGAAGACCGACATCGCGTGGCCCTGGAAGACGATCACGTCGGCCACGCGCTCCAGCTTGGAGAACTCCCGATCGTCGCCCGGTCGCACGTGCACCACGCGGAACGGCGCCTCGACGCCCGCCTCGACGCCCGTCAGCGAGACGAGGGTCACGGCGTTGCGCACCGACAGCTGTTCCGCCATGTTCCAGGCCCGGATGGCGGGGCCGGCCAGCTTGGCGCCGATCGGGTCGCCCGTGACGATCACGACGTTGGTGGCGGACTCGTGCTCGGTCACCGGCAGCGCGTTCACGATGTTCTCATAGCCACGTCGATACCCCTCGGCCTGGTAGACCGGCTCGTCCGAGCTACCGAACAGGAGCCGGATCTTCGAATCGGGAACCACCCGCGTCGACTGGATGTGCCGGCGCGTCTTCTCCAGGCCGGGAAGCTGCTCGACGAACTGGTCGATCGCGAAGACCGGCGCGAGAAGCTGCTTCGACGTGGTGAGCTCGTCCTCGCTGTCGCCGCCAGGAATGCGCAGGTCGAACGATGCCGTGTCGACGCCGGCCTTCGTCGCGCCCCGGCGCACGGCCAGGGCGAGTGCGCCGGCGAGGGCGTCGGGGAGCGCTTCGTCACCGATGTTCTTGTACAGCGTGAACAGGGCGTTCCGCTCCAGCAGGTAGCCCTCCTTGTATGAGCCGAAAGCCTTCATCGACGCGTGATGCTTGTGGAAGGCGATCGACGAGGGTTCGTAGACGACCCGCCACCCCGCGAGGTTGATACGCCAGCCCAGGTCGACATCCTCGAAGAACATGAAGTACCGCTCGTCGAAGCCACCGACGGCGTCGAAGACGTCCCGGCGCACGAACATGGCCGAGCCCGTCCCGTAGAGCACGTCGTGGGCGACATCGGGCAGGCGCGGTGTGACCGGCTCCGCCGTGAACGGCTTGTAGGCCATGCCGTACCAGGTCATCGCCGCGGCGATGTAGTCGACGTGCGTGCCCTCCCAGTCGAGGACCTTGCTGGCCACGGAGCCGATGCCGGCTGACGCGGCGAAGCGATCCATCGCCCGTGCGACCCACTTCGAGTCCGGCCGCGCGTCATTGTTGAGGAGCGCAATGAACTCCCCGGTGGACTCGGCGACGCCGAGGTTGCACCCGCCCGCGAAGCCCAGGTTGGTGGCCGAGACCACCAGCGAGACGTGCGGCGCCTCGCGACGGATCCGTTCCGCGCTGTCGTCGCCGGAGGCGTTCTCGACGACGACGACCTCGAGGCGATCCGCCGGCCAGTCCAGCCTGCCGAGATGGCCGATCGCTTCGAGCGTGTCGTCCGTCCCGCGGAAGTTCACGAGAACGACAGACACCACTCCTGGTCGCACCGTGCTCATTCGAACCTTTCCTGCGGGACCGTTTCGGCCTGGGCGAGTCTATCAAGCACGCCGGTCAGCGGCGGCGGAGCCGCGAGACCGCGGTAACGATCGTGCGTAGTGGGGCCGTCATCCGCCAGCTCGTGCTCGCGTAGACCTCGCGGAGGTCAGCGTGCGAGTCTCGCGCGGCGGAGAGTCGGGCGAGCTCCGACGCCGAGCCCGGTGGCAGCAGGATGACGGAGCGGTCGAGCTTGGCCATCACCCTGTGCATGTCCCGCTGCCACTGCGCGTCGTCGTGCGAGGTGTACGAGTCACGCCCCGACTCCCACCGGCGGTAGATCGCGGTGGTTTCGTGGAAGTCCACCACACCCAGCACCGACGCCGCGCGCAAACCCAGGTCCCAGTCCTCGCACACGTCGAGACCCTCATCCGCACCGCCGAACACGGCGAAGAAACTCGCCGGGAATGCGAACCCCATGAACGGGGTCATGTTCACGCGAAGGTGATCCGCCAGGTCGAACGCCGGCGGGTACGGGGTGGTGATCTCGGTCGTATTGCGGAAGCCCTCCACATCGCCCGGCCAGGCGGTCGACGACGACCACTGCACGGCCACGGAGGCGCGCAGCAGCGATCGAGGATGGGATCGGGCGGCGCCGAGGAAGGTCTCGACCCAGTGCGCGAACACGAGGTCGTCGTCGTCGAGGAAGGCGATGTGCCCATAGCGGGCCTCGGCGATGCCGACGTTGAGCGGGTGCGAACGGGTGCCGCCGCTGGCGTCGAGCAGCCGGGTGCGCGCCCGCAGGTGCCCTGGCTGGTCGTCAAGCACCCGGGACACCGCATCCGCGTCGCCGTCGTGCACCACGAGCAGGAGCTCGAACCTGTCGTCGGTCTGCCCCGCCAGCGAGAGCAGGGCATCGCGCAGCGCCTCGGGGCGTGCGCCCTGGGTGCGCATGATCACCGTGAGGGCGTCATCGTCGCCGCGACCCAGGATGCCCGAAAGGTCACCGCGGATGCCTGCCAGGGCGTCGCCATCCAGGCGTGATTCCACGAGCGACCCGCCCGCCGTCCCGCGGTCATCGCTGGGCGGAGCCGACGCGAGGCGGGCATCCACGTGCGCCACGGCCTCGGGACGATAGAGGGCGACGCCGCGCTCGGACGGCGCGAGAGGACCGCGGCTGAGGACGCACGCTCCCCCGGGGGCGTTCGGTTCGTCGAGCGGGACCTGTCGCGCGCGCGCGGACGTCGCCCCGCCGTCGAGACCGCGCACCAGCCGCACTATCGTGCTCGTGAGCGGCATCGCCATGCGATCGAGCGCGAGCGTGAGCTGGTCGGCTGCCGGGGAGTACGGGCTGGGGATCTCGAGCTCGCCGCCGGCGCCCACCGCGCTCTCTCGGTAGGGCTCCAGCGCTGACACCCAGCCGGCGATGTCCCCCGCCGGCGCCTCCACCGAGATCGTCCAGCCGCCGATCGCGCCCTGCCCCACTGCCCCGGCCAGCGCCGTGAGCACGGCATCGAACCAGCGGGCCGTCTCGCCGCGCGCCGGATCGTCGATGGCGGTGCGCACCACGAGGGAGGGACTGTTCACGGGGGCCAATCTAGCGACAGCCGTCATCAGTCAGCCGATTTCAGCTTCCAGAGGGTGAAGTCTTCGCCCGTCTTGTGCAGAATCGGCGTGTAGTACTTGCGCAGCACGTCGAATGACTGGGGGAAGGCGGCCTCGGAGTAGTCCCAGAGCGAGCGGGTGACCAGGTAGGGAGCGTGAAGCTCCTTGATCTTCGCCGCCAGCTTCGACGGCGACAGCGGCAGCAGGCCCGCGTCTTCATAGTACGGACGACCGAGCTGCAGTCCGACGTCCTTGGGCGCGATGATCTTCGCGTGGCGCGGGATGATCTTGTCGGCGCTCTTGAGGAACGGCGCCATGCCCGCCTCGCGGTAATAGTAGCGAGTGGCGTACGGCGAGGTCGCGTTCTGTACCGACGAAGCGGTCTGGACCATGATCGGGGTGAATACGAGCGACGAGACCAGCGCGATGAGCAGCGGACGACGCAACCGCTCGCGGCCCGACGCGCCATCCGCCGGCCGGAGCAGGAGCACGAGCACCGCTGTCGCCACCAGCACGCACACGAAGGTCACGAGGGCGAGGAGCACGAGTTCGCCGAGCTGGCGACCCTGGACTCGCTCGTACCGTCGCATGATCACGAAGGCGCCGCCGACGCCGACGAGAAGCACGATCACGTAGGCGCTGACGAGCGCCACGGTCGCTCCTCGGCCGCGAGCGCTGCGCGCGGGCGGCAGCGGGCTCGCGATCGTCACCAGCAGCGTGGCGACAACAGCGAGCCCCGGAACCACGACCGCGGTGTACTTGGGGAATCCGAACGGAGCGGCGGTGATGTACGAGTAGCCGAGCACGATGAGCACGCTTGCGGCGAGCATGAGACCGGCAAGCGGCCGGCTCACCGCGCGTGGCCTGGCCACGAGCACCCAGATGAATGCCACGATCGCGGTCACGAACAGAGCAGGCCCGATCCAGACCACATTGGAGCCGGAGCCGATCATCAGGTTGGTGAAGGCGCCGTGCAGCCCGGAGCGACCCGGGGCCCGACTGCCCAGGGATCCGAAAAGGTAGTCGAACGGTGCCCGAGCGTCGTACTTGAGGATGGCGCCAAGCCCGAAGAACAGCCCGAGCGCCACGACGGTCCCGACCGCGAATGCGATGACCAGCCACATGAGCTTCCACCATCGGTCACGGGACGAGACGAGCGCCCCACCCGCCACGATGAGCCCGACGATCCCGGCGATCTCGAACTTGGTCAGCACCACCAGCACGGCCAGCCCGAACAACCCCAGGACGAGCCGGCGCGAGAGCACCTTCTGCGCGAGCACCGTGGCGACCCACAGCGCCATCGACACCTCGAGCAGCCCGAGGGTCCCATCGATGTCCGGCACGAGCGCATCGCTGATCACGAGCGGGTTGAGCATGAAGAGCGCGGCGAGGATCACGTATGCGTACTGCTTGATGTCCGGCGCGATCCGACGAAGCGTGGGCAGAAGGAAGAGGAGGGAGGCGATCACGCAGATGGCGCCGAAAGCGCGGACGGCGTAGGTCGACATCCCGAAGAGGCCCACCTGGGCCGCGAGCAGGTAGTCGTACAGGGGGGTGTGCCACAGCCCGAGGTCATGCGGACGGAATTCGCCGTTGTAGTAGAACGGCGCGCCATTCTTCAGGATCCCGTCGGCGACGTAGGGGAAGACCGCCTCGTCGATCACGTACGGCTGCCCGTACTGCGGGATGCTGATAGCGAGGAACGCGAGGATCACGCCGACCACGCCCCAGAGCGCGCCGCCGTGCAGCGGGCCGACGTGTGCCGTCATGAACCAGTGTCGGATGGCGCCACCCCGGCGCGTGGTCTCGGGCACGAGGGACATGGTGTGATCGCCTAACGTTGTACCGCGGCGACGCGCGGCGATGATCGCCGAACGCGCGTGCCATGGCGCGGTGTGGGACTCGGAGCGCGAAGCTCGCACAGGAACCGCAAGCCTATCGCAGCGCCGTCGAGCGAAGGCAGGGAGCGCCGGCGACCCTCACGCGGATGCGCGCGGCTTGCTCGCGACGACCAGCATCTGCCCCGCGAGGGGCTTGATCGGCGACGCCAGGTAGCTGCGGATCGCGAATCGCGACACCGGCAGCCTCGATTTGACCGAGAACGGCATGTACTTGGCCTGCGCTCGCTCCACCGTCCACCCCTTCGAGGCGAAGAAATCGCCGAGGGAGACCTCGCTCCACATGCTCACGTGGGTGAAATCGTCGAAGTAGCGCTTGTAGGCCAGGCGATAGTTGGGCTGCACCAGCACCACGATCCCGCCCGGCTTGAGCACGCGGTCGGCCTCGGTGAGCATCGAGTCGAACTGCTCGTGTGTGAGGTGCTCCACCAGGTTGGATGCGAAGATCGCGTCGATCGTCGAGTCCTCGAGAAAGTCCAGGTCGTCGGCGAAACCCACGTGCGGTTCGACGCCCGGCCCCGCCGCATCCACGATCCCCGGCCAGATGTCGACCGCGATCCGTCGTTTCGCGGTCGCCATGTTGATGAAGTCGCACCAGCCGGCGCCGAGTTCGACGATCGACTCGCGCCCGGCCATGATGCCGCTGAGCGAGAAGTCCCACAGGGCCGACCAGAGTACCAGCCGCTTCTTGTCGAACTTCAGCCTGCTGTCGAAGTAGGTGTTCGCTGAATCCGCTGCACTCACGCGACATCCTTTGTTCGAATCCAGGACCAGGAGAAGAGGAGGCCGGCGAGCATCCTCAGGCCGACACGCGTCGCTCGTGAGTTCGACACGTTGCCGCCCTTCGATTCGCCGACCCGTGCGTGGAAAGTCACGGGCGCCTCGACCAGTTTGAACCCATTCTTCATGGTCAGGTCGAGAAAGTGTGCGTTGAATTCGAGGTTGACCGTCGGGTCGTAGTCGCGGAGGTGGTCGCGGAGGAACGACGACCTGCAGAGTTTGTAGGTGGTTCCGAGGTCCGTGACCGTGCCGCGGCCGAGGTGTTTGAACTCGAGCAGCTTTCCGCCGACGAAGTTGCCCCAGAACATGAAGGTGGTGAGCTGCGTGAGGTTTTCACGGAGCTGCTCCACGATGCGGGTGCCGTTCACGACGTCGCCGTGCGGAATGTAGGCGAGCAGTTTTTCGAGGTCGGATGCGCGGAAGGTCATGTCGCCCTCGCACAGCGCGACGAGCGCGGTGTCCTCGTACTTCGCGCCCTCGGTCAGGGCGCGGTAGACGCAGTGGCCGTATCCGGGCTTCAGCTCGGTCACCACGGTCGCCCCGGCGGCCGCTGCGGCCTTCGCCGTGCCGTCGACGCTGTTGTTGTCGACGACCACCACCCGCTTCGTCAGCGGGTTGGAGAGGAAGTCCGCGACCGCGTCGGCGATGCTGAGCTCGTCGTTGTACGCCGTGAGCACGACCGTCACCGAGGAGCGGTCGACGGCGGCCTGCGAGAGCTGGTGGCCCGCCCTGCGCGCCCGGTAAAAGAACAGGAAGTCGCACAGGATGAGCACGACGCCGAGCACGATCGGAACGCCGGAGAGCCAGACGATCTCACGGAACACCGGGGAGGCGGCCGGCACGATGATCCGGATGGGCAGGTTGACGAGTGACGTGAGCGCGAACACGAACACGCCGAAGAGGAAGAGCAGCACTCCCCACATGGCGAGCGGGAATACGGAGCGACGCGCGGAATCCGCCTGGGACTCGGGGGCGATTGACATGTTCTCCGATGCTTACTCTTGGGAGCCGACCGCGATCATGACGACACCGCCCATGACTACCACGATTCCGATGATCATGAGAAGGCTGAGTCGTTCACCGAGCACGACCCCGGCGATCGTCGCGACCACCGCAATCGCTCCCGCCGTGATGACCGGGTGGGCGACGGTAGCCGGGAACAGGCTGAGGGCGATGACGTACACGAGGAATGCCAGCCCGTAGGTGACGATGCCTACCCAGAACGTCCAGTTGCTCGCCCACACCCCGATCGGGGTCGAGAACGATGGCAGCTTGCGCGGAGGAGTCGAACTGACCTTGATCAGGAGGCTCGCGCTCGCGTTCAGGGCAATGCCCAGGACCAGTACGAACCATTTCACAAGAAGCCAGCCTAAGGGAGCGGGCTGGATGACGCTGACGCGCTAGCGCAGGGTCACCGTCGCCGCGCCTCCCGTGACGGTGATCGTGCCGCCCTGGAACGCCTGCGTGTAGTTGCCCGTCGTCGGATTCGCCGACGGCGCTCCCGACGGGAAACCGAGCACGTTGTACTCGCGACCGTAGTAACCCCACATCGTCACGACCGCCGTCGGCACGGCGAATGTGCCCGCCGGCCCCTGCACGATCCAGCCGTTCTGGAACGCCTGGTAACAGCCGCCGCCCCCCAGGGTGCACGACTTCGCCGCCGTCGACGCACCCAGCCACGACGACGTCAGCACGGTGCCCAGCCACGGATCCGAGGTCGCCGTCAGGGCACCCACACCGTTAGCGACCGTGATCGTGCCGCCCTGGAACCTCTGCGTGTAGTTGCCCGTCGTCGGATTCGCCGACGGCGCCCCCGACGGGAAACCGAGGATGTTGTACTCGCGGCCGTAGTTGCCCCACGTGGTGAGCACCGCGGTCGGCAGCGCGAACGTGCCCGCCGGCCCCTGCACGATCCAGCCGTTCTGGAACGCCTGGTAACAGCCGCCGCCCCCCAGGGTGCACGACTTCGCCGCCGTCGACGCACCCAGCCACGACGACGTGACGAGGGCATTCACCCAGGGATCGGTCGCCGAGGTGAGGGCCCCGACACCATTCGTCACGGTGATCGTGCCGCCCTGGAACGCCTGCGTGTAGTTGCCGGTGGTGATGTCGCCCGCTGGCGCGGCGGCGGGCAGACCGAGGATGTTGAACTCGCGGCCCCACCCGTTCCAGGTCGTGACGACCGCGGTCGGCACGACGATCGCCGCGCCGCCCGTCTGCACGATCCAACCGCCCTGGAATTCCTGACGACACGCGCCACCGCCCATGCCGGCGCAGATCTGGGACCCGAGCGGGATGCCCAGCGGACCGAGCTCACGCCCGTAGTTCGACCACGCCTGGCGGGTCGCGTCGAGGATCACGATCGGCCCGGCACCGCCGAAGCTGACGATCCACCCGCCCTGGAACTCCTGGCGGCAGCCGTTGGCCATGTTGTCGCAGCGGTACTCGGTGATCGGGTAGCCGAGCGGGCCGCCCTCGCGGCCGTACCATCCCCACGCCTGCCCGAAATCGTTGTGCACCCCCGCCGCGACCGTGCTGTAGCTGCCGGAGACCTGGCCACCCTGGAACATCTGGATGCACCCGCTGTCGGGGCGGCCGCACGTCATGGGCCCGGTCGCGAAGCCGAGCCACGAGCTGTTGGCCGCGTAGTACGCGGTGAAGTAGACGCCCACCGGGAAGCCGCGCACCGAGCCGAACCAGTCGACGTAGTAATTGTAGAAGTTGCGGTTGCCGTAGCTCGAGCATCCGTCACCGACCCCGTAGCCGGCCGCGAGGGCAGCCGCGTTCGGCGTGTACGGCGTGTAGATGTAGAGCGCGTGTGTGGCCTGGTTGCTGATCGTGACGGCCTTCGTGCCGCAGCTCGCGTTGGGGTTGTACAGCACGGCGGTCACGCTTCCGACGGGATAGCGGAGGTCGAACCGCGTCGTGTACGCGGTGCCCGGGCCGGTGCCGGGCGGCTGGGTGTAGCGCTTGAGCTGATACGCGCCGTAGTGCAGCTGGTTGAAGAACCCGTAGTAGTTCGCGTCGCAGGCCGACGTGTCGGGGCAGCCGGCGCCCATGGCCGATCGGTAGGCCCCCGCGCTGGGCGCCGTGGACGTCACCAGCCCCTGCTCTTTCTGCAGGATGACGAGCAGCGACTTCTGGCTGATCCCGCAGAGCTGCCCGATCCGCACGATGATGGTCGCGGCCGACTCGTTCGCGGCGCCGGTGTACTGCCCGCACATCGGTGTCGCCGCGATCGTGTAGGTGGTCTCGTGGTAATCCTTCAGGCAGGTGTATCCGGCGGCGCATCGCGAGACCTTCGAGTTGAGGAACGCCTGCACCTGGTCGACATTCATCGCGTTGCCGTCCCAGAACAGGGAATCGTCGATGATGTTGCCGGGGTCGAACTGACTCAGGTCGGCCGCGCGAGCGGGCGCCGGCTGCTCCAACGTCGAAACGCCCTGTAGTACCGCGACCCCCACGATCACGGCGCAGAGCATGGCGACGACGCGTCGCCACCCTTGTATCCCCCGGGTACTCACTCGGACAGCCTAATCCGGGGGCGTCGGATCGGGAACCGGGGGCATGGGTGAGTCGTCAGGCGCCGAGCAGACGCTGAAGCGGCTCCCGGACGGCGTCCGCCACGGACACCTGCGCCTCGAATCCCCACAGCGAGCGGATGAGGGAGACGTCCGCGATGCTGAACGACGGTGGCATCGGGCGCTCGGACGGCACCCTCGCGGCCGACGGGCAGAGCGCGATGAGCGCGCTGTTGCTCGTGCCGACGCCCGTGCCGACGTTGACCACGATCGACCCGGCGGCCTCCGCGTCCATCGCGAGGGCGACCGCTCGGGCGACATCCGACGAATGGATGTAGTCGCGAACGAACTCCTCCGTGTCGTCGACCACGGGAGGCGGATCGTCACCCAGCACGAGCCGGTTGACCAGGGACTGATCGAAACCGGGCCCGTAGACGTTGAAGATGCGGAGCGACATCGTCGCCAGGTCGCCGGACCGGGCCGCATCCGCGAGCACGCGCTCAGATTCGAGCTTGAGCAGGGCGTAGGCCGACGTACCCACCGGGGCATCGAGCTCGCTCACCGCAGCCCGCTGCACGGTTCCATAGACGGCGGCGCTGGAAGCGAAGACGAGCCGCTCCACGCCGGATTCCGTCGCGATCGCCGCGAAGTCACGAAGTTGGTCGACAGCCCGCCGTGCCGACCGCGCGGCATCCGCCTCATCGAGCACGGGCCGGGCGAGGTAGACGACCGTCTCTGGTCGCGACGCGACCAGGAACTCACGTACCGCGTCGAGAGCGGTGGCGTCGAGCCGTGTCGTGCCAGCACCGCCGGATCGGGAGACGCGGAGAAGTTCGCGCCCCCGGCTCCCGAGCTCGGTCGAGACCGCCCGACCGAGCGGCCCGGACGCGCCGACGACCAGCACGGGCCCGCTCACTGGATCGCGCTGAATCCGAAGCGGCGCAGCTCGGCGATGAGGTCGGCGTTGCTGATGGAGTACTCGCGGGTGCGGGCGAGCAGCCCCCGCACCCATTCGGTGGTCTCGCCCGGGGCGTGCGAGGGCGCCTCATTCACGATGAAGATCTTCGGGTGCGTGGTCGAGTCGACCGCGTTCGTCTCGTAGCTGAGCTCCTCGTACATCTTCTCTCCGGGACGCAACCCGACGATGTCGATACCGAGGCTCGGGTTCACTGCCGCGATGAGGCCCTGCGCGAGGTCGTAGACGCGGATGGGGTCGCCCATGTCGAGCACAAAGAGGTCGCCCTGGCCGCCACGGCTCGCCGTCTGGATGACGAGCTGGCTCGCCTCATCGATCGTCATGAAGTAGCGGGTGACCTCGGGGTCCGTCACCGTGAGGTTCCTGCCGTGCTGCAGCTGGCGGCGGAAGGTCTGCATGACGCTGCCCTCGCTCTCCAGCACATTGCCGAATCGCACGGCTGTGTAGAGGGTGCCGGTGTCCGCGGCGGCGAGGTCCTGGAGCAGCAGTTCGCCGATCCGTTTGGTGGCGCCCATGACGTTCGTCGGGTTGACCGCCTTGTCCGTCGACACGTACACGACCCGCTGGACACCGGACTCCCGGGCCTGCGTGAGCATGTTGAGCGTGCCCCACACGTTGTTGTTGAACGCCTCGACAGCGTTTTCCTGCATGAGCGGCACGTGCTTGTACGCCGCGACGTGGAACAGTATCTCCGGGCGGAACTCCTGCATCAGCTGGGCGATCCTGGGCTCCGACTGCACGTCGCCGATCTCGAGCTGATAGTTCGGGATGTCCGCGAGCGACTGGCCGAGGCGGAACATGCCGGGTTCGGATCGATCGACGCACACGACGATCTCGGGGTCGAGCATGTGCAGCTGGGACGCGAGGCGGGAACCGATGGATCCCGCGGCTCCTGTCACCATGACCCGGCGGCCGGCGATCGCCGAACGGGCGTCGAGCATGTCGTGCTTGACGGGCGCCCGTCCGACCATGTCGAGCACGTCGATGTCGGTGAGGTCGGCGACAGACACGATCTCCCGGGAGACGACGCGGTAGGTGCGGGGCACAATGGCCAGCTCGACCTTCGACCTTGGCACGTCGCCGACGAATCGACGGAGCACGTCGCCCGGCGCGGAGGGAATGGCGAAATACACGACGTCGATGGATTCCCGGTCGCAGACCTCTGCGACTTCGGCGAGGGTGCCGAGGATGCGCGGGCCGGTCTCGACGTCGTCGAGGAAGCCCACGACCGTCTCCCCCGACGCCTCGACGTCGGCGGCGAGACTGGTTCCGGCCGTGCCGCTTCCCGCGATCAGCACACGCTTGCGCCGGTCGCGCACGGTCTCTTGTCCAGACATCGAATTCCGTTTCGCTCGGTTCCGGTCCGCGCACGCGGCTCGGGCGCGCTGGCCGGAAACGCCCGACTCTACAATAGTTTGCGCGCGTGACCACGTGTCCGCCGGGGTCGCGACGGTCCGCGTGCCTGCGCCGGCGGTCGGCCCGGGGCACGCCGGTGACCTGTCCGGAGTCAGCTACAGTATCCCGTGTGCGACGCCAAGAGAACGCCCACAGACGGGGCATGAGTTGACTCTGCCCACCGTGGCGGTGATCGTGACCTGCTACAACCAGGAGCGATTCATACGCCAGGCGCTCGACTCGATCGCCGCCCAGACCCAGCCCGCGGACGAGATAGTCGTCATCGACGGATTCTCCCACGATCGATCGGTGTCCGCGATCGAGGAGTGGATCGCCGAGAACGATGTGGCCATCACCTTCGTCGCTCACGACCGCAACTACGGGCTGTGTGCGACCCTGAACCAGGCGATGGACCTGATCACGAGCGAGTTCGTCGTCACGCTGTACGGCGACGACTGGCTGGAGCCCGAGCGCCTCGCCGTCCAGTCGGCGGTGCTCGCCGCGTCGCCGGACGATGTCTGCATGGTCGTGGGTTCGATGCGAGAGGTGGACAGGAGGGGCGCGCCGGTCATCGACCACGATTTCGGCCCCCGTGTCGAGGCACTCACCCGTCTCACCCCCGCCCAGCGGGTCGAGAGCCTGGTCGGCGAGAACGTCATCCCCTCGCCCGCCGTGATGCTTCGCTCGGCGCTCGTGCGGGAGGTGGGCGGCTACGACGAATCGCTCACCTTCGACGACTATGACATGTGGATGAGACTGCTCGGCAGGTACACCCTCGTGTACGACCCGACCATCGTTGTCGACTATCGCGTTCTCGCCCAGAGCCTGTCGCGCAACACCGGTCGACACGGCGACTTCCTCCTCAGCGAAGCCCGCATGATCTACAAGCACGTGGGCACCACGCCGACGATCGACGCGACCATCGCGACGCGGCTGCTGGTCAGCGGACGCAAACTGGCGGATCGCGACGACACCCGCCGCCTGCGGGACCTGCTCGGGATGCTGCGCACGGTGGACGGGCGATGGCGGATCCGATTCGCGTCGGCGGCGGTGCGCCTCCCCCGCGGCGCGCGCCTCGTGAAGAACCTACGGCTCCTGGAGAGCGATGAGCATTGATCTGACGGTCGTCGTGACCGCACACGCCGAACACTTCCTGCTGCGGCCGACCCTGAGGAGCATCGACGCTGCCCTGGAGCAGGTCGTCGCCGCCGGCCACGACTGCGAGCTGCTGATCGTGCTCGACCGGGCGAATGACGGCACCCGCCGCGAGGCGGCCCGCTGGCGCGACACGGTCTCCACCCCGTTCGAGGTGCGTGTCATCGAGGTCGACAACGGCGAGAGCGGGGCGAGCCGGAATGCGGGGGTCGTGGAGAGCCGAGGGCGCTTCGTGTCGGTCTGCGACGGCGACGACCTGGTCTCGCGCAACTTCTTCCTCTCCGCGTACGAACTCGCGACGTCCCGTGCGGACCCGACGATCGTGCATCCGGAGTCCGTGCTCAGCTTCGGCGAGCGCGCGCTTCTCTGGCACGTCGCGACGACGGACGATCCGGCGGTCGGATACCGGGACCTGCTCACCGCCAACCTCTGGCCGTCGTGTTCGCTGTCCGCGCGTGAGACCTACCTGGCCCACCCGTACCCCGTGCTCCAGCCGGGATCGGGCTTCGGGCCCGAGGACTACGTCTGGAACATCAGCACCGTGACCGCGGGGATCGGCCACATCGTGGCGCCCCACTCCTACTTCTTCTATCGCACGCGCGCCCACGGCGGGGTCAACAACGCCCATTCCGGGTCCGTGCTCCCCCGCTTCGACATCGACGCGCTCAGGGCCGGGTTCCCGTCACCGCCACCCGAGGCGGCCACGTTCGTCGAACCTGTCGCGCCCTCCCTGTCCGGTTCGGAGCGGCTCATCGCCGGCGTGCGGCCGGTGGTGCGCAAGGCCGCAAAAGTCATCCCGCGCCCGCTTCGAGGCCCCGTGCGCGCCCGCGTCGCGCGTGTCTACAACCGGCTCATCGTCTCTCGTCGCACGGTGCCCCCGACCGAGCCGAACCTGCTGCGGGCGCTTCAGGACGCCGCGGAGCTCGAGCCCGCCCTCTCCTGGGTGGCGAACGGGATCGCGCACATCGGAAGCTGGGTCCCGCCCGACGACCAGTACGCGGCCGTGCTCGAGGGAATCGTCAGCGCGATGGCGGACACGGAGGTCGTCATCCTCGCGCCCTGGGTCGGTGTCGGCGGTGCGGATCTGGTGACACTGAACTACGCGAAGGCGCTGGCCGCCGCGCCGGCGCTCGAGCAGAGGGTCAGCGTGCTGACGACATACCTGCCGGAGCGCACGATCCGCCACCTCATCCCCGAGGAGGTCAGGCATTACCAGCTGGACACGATCTTCCGCGGATGGCCGCTGGAGCGGCAGCAGAGACTCATCGCACAGCTCATGGTGCTCATCGGCCCACGGCTGATCCTCTCCATCAACTGCTTCGACTTCACCAATGCGCTGAAGGCGTACGCCCGCCCGATCTGCGCGGGCTCCGACGTGTACCTCTCTCTGTTCGCATTCGACCGGATCGGGGAGGGCTCGTACCCGGTCAACCCGATCACCGACGACCCGCAGAGGTCGTTCCTGCACGAGATCACCGGGATCATCACCGACAACTCGGTGACAGCGGTCACGATCTCCGACATCCTCGGCGTGGAGAGCTCGTTCGTGCACGTGCATCACCAGTCCGCTGCGCTCCCCCTCTACGACTTCGACCAGGTGGTGAAGCAGACCGCCGCGTACTACGACCGCGATTTCTCGGCGGCCCAGCCGTTCCGTGTCGTGTGGCCGCATCGGCTCGACAAGGAGAAACGCCCGGACACGCTCCTTCGGATCGCCCAGGAGGTCCAGGCGCGGGGCCTGCCGATCGAGTTCCACATCTACGGCCAGCGCGTTCTCAACAACGGCAACGACGACCTGATCCCCGAGCTCGCCCGCTTCGGCGTGATCTACGACGGACCGTATTCGGGGGGCCTCGCCGCCCTTCCCACCGAGGACTTCCATGCCCTCCTGCTCACCAGCGAGAGCGAGGGGATGCCGCTCGTACTCGCGCAGTCCCTCCTCCTCGGGCTGCCGGTGGTCGCCAGCGCGGTCGGCGGGGTCGTCGACCTCATCTCCGATCATGAGACCGGCATGCTCGCGGCAGGACCCGATGACATCGACGGCTTCGTCAGTGCTCTGACCGAGCTCATGGGCTCCTACGAGCTGCGCCGCGGACTCATTCGCGGCGGGTACGAGCGCGCCGCCGCAGAACACGGTATCGACGCATTCACCGCGCGGGCGCTCGGGGCCTTCGGCTTCGAGGGCGCTCTGAGCGGAAGCGTGCCGATCAGAGGCTGATCAGCCCGGACAGGTAGCGCCCGTAGCCGCTCTTTGCGAGCGGTGCGGCGAGCTCGGCGAGCGCGGCATCATCGATCCAGCCCGCGCGCCAGGCGATCTCCTCGATACAGCCGATCTTGAACCCCTGGCGCTCCTCGATCACCCGCACGTATTCCGACGCCTGCATCATGGATTCGAACGTGCCGGTGTCCAACCACGCGGTGCCCCGGTCGAGCACTTGCACGCTGAGCCGATCGAGACCCAGGTACACCTCGTTGACCGTCGAGATCTCCAGCTCGCCCCGCGCGCTCGGCGAGATCGACTTGGCGATCTCGATGACCCGGTTGTCGTAGAAGTAGAGGCCGGGAACGGCGTAGTTGCTGCGCGGCACCTCGGGCTTCTCCTCGATCGAGACGGCCCGGAAGGTCTCATCGAACTCGACCACACCGTAGGCCCGAGGGTTCGAGACGTGGTACGCGAAGATGAGGGCGCCATCGATGTCGACGTTCTTGCGCAGGTTCGAGCCCAGCCCGGCGCCATGGAAGATGTTGTCGCCGAGGACCAGCGCGACACTGTCGTCGCCGATGAACTCCTCGCCGATGATGAATGCCTGCGCCAGGCCGTCCGGCGACTCCTGGATCGCGTACTCGAGCCGAACACCGATCTGCGAACCGTCGCCCAGCAGCGCCTGGAACTGCCCGTGGTATTCGGGGGTCGTGATGATCAGGATCTCGCGGATGCCCGCCATCAGCAGTGTCGACAGCGGGTAGTAGATCATCGGCTTGTCGTAGATCGGCATGAGCTGCTTCGAGATGCCCTTGGTGATCGGCCACAGGCGGGTGCCGGACCCGCCGGCCAGGATGATGCCCTTCATCGCGCGGTCCCGCCGTCGAGCGACGCGTAGTAGTCGCGCAGGTCGTCCCACCGGGGCAGCAGGCCCGACGCCTCGGCCTCGGCCAGTGAGGGCGCCTCGGTGTCCTTCGGCGAGAGGAGAAGCTCGCCCGCCTCAACGGGGAACGCCAGCCCGATCGCCGGGTCGAGGGGGTTGATCCCGTGCTCGGCCGTCGGGTTGTAGGTGTCCGTCACGAGATAGCTGACAGTGGCCCGGTCCGTGAGGGCGACGAAGATGTGCCCGAGACCCTCGGCGATGTAGATGGCCCGACGATCGACGTCGTCGAGCCGCACCGAGTCCCACTGGCCGAATGTGGGCGATCCGAGCCGGATGTCGACGACGAAGTCGATCACGGCCCCGAAAACGGCGGTGACGTACTTCGCCTGGCCGCGAGGGACATCCGCGAAATGGATGCCCCGGACCGTGCCGCGCTTCGACACGGAGGTGTTCGCCTGCCGCAGGTCCAGGGAGTGGCCGACGGCCTCTTCGAGCAGATCGTGACGGTACCACTCGAGGAAGACGCCCCGGTCGTCGGTGCGCTGGATCGGGGTTATCTCGTACGAATCGGGGATCGACAGCTCACGGATTTGCACGACATCGATCCTAACGGAAGGGGTTGTTGGCCCCGACCAAACGGATCCGCTACGCGTGAAGGGAGTCGAGGTACGACTTGATGACCGGCTCGGATTCCCCGACGGCGCGCAGCTCGCCGTGACTCAGCCACGCCACGTTGTCGCACATCGACTGCACGGTGTCCATCGAGTGGCTCACGAGGATCACGGTCTTGCCCGCCTGCCGGTAGTCCCGGAACTTCTGGAAGCACTTCTCTTGGAACTCGGCGTCGCCGACGGCGAGCACCTCATCGACGACCAGGATGTCGGGGTCGACGTTGATCGCGATCGCGAAACCGAGGCGAACGTACATGCCGGATGAGTAGTTCTTCACGGGCTGGTCGATGAACTGCTCGACACCCGAGAAGTCGACGATCTCGTCGAACTTGCGCGTGACCTCCTTCTTCGACATCCCGAGGATCGACCCGTTGAGGAAGATGTTCTCGCGACCCGAGAGCTCGGCATGGAACCCGGACCCGACCTCGAGCATGGCGGCGATCTTGCCGAAGTGGGTGATCGAGCCCTGGTTCGGGTAGTAGATATTCGCCAGGCACTTGAGCAGCGTCGACTTGCCCGATCCGTTGCTGCCGATCAGCCCGAACGTGGAGCCCTGGGGGACGTCGAACGTGACGTCCTTGAGCGCGAGGAAGTCCTCGTGCACGGAACGCCTCCCGCGCATGATGGCCGCCTTGAGGCTCTGGTTGCGCTCGTGATACATGCGGAAGCTCTTGGTGACGTGATCGACCCGGACCGCGACGTCGCTCACAGGGTCTCCGCCAGGTTGCGCTCGTTCCGCTGGAACACGAGCATTCCGATCCCGAGCGCAGCCAGCGCCCAGATCGTGCAGATGAGCCATTCGATGCCGTCCGGCCAGCGGTTGTCGTAGATGAGCTGGCGGAAGAGAGCCACGAAGTGCACCATCGGATTGAGGTCGTAGAGGCCGAGGAGGGTGATCGGCGTGCCCAGGATGCCGCCGGTCGACGCGGACTTGCCCGCCACGAGCTCGATCGGGTAGATGATCGGGGTGAGGTAGATCCAGAGCTGCAGCAGGATCGTCAACAGGTACTGGGTGTCCCGGAAGTACACGTTCGCGATGGAGAAGATGAGGCCGATCCCGGCCGCGAACACCGCCAGCAGTGCCATGGCCACGATGAGCAGCGGAATCCAGGGAAGCACGAAACCGCCGGCGATCGAGATCGCGATCAGCAGCACGGCCATCTCGAAGAGCCAGTTGTAGGCGCTCGCGCCCACCGTCGAGAGCGGCAGCACGATCCGGCTGAAGGACACCTTCTGAATCAGCCCGGCGTTGCCCACAAGCGAGGACGCAGCGGTGCTGACCACGGCCGAGAAGAACGTCCACGGCAGCAGCCCGCAGAGGAGCCACAGCGCGAAGATGTCGAGGCCGCTCGGGTCGCCCGGCAGCGGGTTGCTCTTGAAGATGAAACCGAACACCAGCGTGTAGATAAGCATCAGCGCGAGCGGATTCGCCAGCGACCAGAGCTGGCCGAAGATCGTTCGCTTGTACTTGCCCCGGACCTCGCGCGAGGTGAGGTTGAAGAGGAGCTCTCGCGAAGCCCACACTTCTCTCAGGTAATTCATTCGTCCTCGCCGGTGTTCACAACAGTCACGATTAGGGCCGTGAACCTCGGAACAATCTAGCCTAGAACTAGGATTGCTCCCTGATGCCCGCAAAATCCCCGCCCCCGAGCGACCCCGCCGTCGCCGTCGTGACGGTGAGCTACGGATCGGGCGACGTGCTCTCCGGCTTCCTCGATTCGGTGCCCGCAGCGAGCGATGCGCCGCTCCTTCTCATCGTCGCCGACAACAAGCCGGACGACGTGGACGGCGTCTCCGAGCTCGCCGCGACGCATGGCGCGCAGTACCTGCCGCTGCCGGGCAACCTGGGCTACGGCGGCGCGATGAACGCGGCCAGCAGGACGCTCCCGGCGAGCGTGCGCTGGATCCTGGTGAGCAATCCGGATGTGATTCTCAGGAAGTCGGCCATCGACCGGCTGGTCGCGGTGGGCGAGCAGGATGCCTCGATCGGCTCGATCGGCCCGGTGATCGTCGATGGCGACGGGGGCGTCTATCCGTCCGCCCGCTCGGTTCCGTCGCTGCGCACCGGGGTCGGACACGCCCTCTTCGTGAACCTCTGGGCGGGCAACCCGTGGACCCGCGCGTACCGCCGCGACACCACCAACGAGCTGGAGCGCCGGGACGCCGGCTGGCTCTCGGGCGCCTGTGTGCTGGTGCGCCGATCCGCCTTCGACGAGCTCGGCGGCTTCGACGACGGCTACTTCATGTACTTCGAAGACGTGGACCTCGGCTTCCGGCTCGGCAAGGCCGGGTACCGCAACGTCTACGAGCCGAGCGCCGTCGTCGTGCACACGGGCGCCCACTCGACCAACACGGACTCCGAGCGGATGATCCGGGTGCACCACGAGAGCGCGCGACGATTCCTCAACCGCAAGTACGCCCGCTGGTACCTCTGGCCCGTGCGCGTCGTGCTCTCCGTCGGGCTGGCGGTGCGCTCCCGCGTCATCGGGCGACGGGGCCGCGACCGGTAGAATCGGCAGGACTTTTGCCAAGGAGGCACCCACCCCCATGAAAATCCTCGTCACCGGCGGCGCCGGCTTCATCGGCTCGAACTTCGTGCGCCGCACCCTGCAGGATGCCTACCCCGGCCTCGAGGGGGCCGAGGTCGTCGTGCTCGACGCGCTCACCTACTCGGGAAACCTCGAGAACCTCGCCCCCGTGGCGGACTCGCCGCGCTACTCCTTCGTGCACGGCGACATCCGCGACTCGGACCTGCTCGACCGGCTCATGCCCGAGGTCGACGCGGTCGTGCACTTCGCCGCCGAGTCGCACGTGGACCGCTCCGTGCGCGACTCCGGCATCTTCGTGGAGACCAACGTGCTCGGCACGCAGCGCTTGCTGGATGCCGCGCTCCGCGCCGACCTCGACCGCTTCGTGCACGTCTCCACCGACGAGGTCTACGGCTCGATCGCCGAAGGGTCCTGGGCGGAGGACCGCCCGCTCGAGCCCAACTCCCCCTACTCGGCGTCGAAGGCCGGCAGCGACCTGCTCGCGCGCAGCTACTACCGCACCCACGGCCTCAACCTCTCGATCACGCGCTGCTCGAACAACTACGGCCCGTACCACTTCCCCGAGAAGGTCATCCCGCTGTTCGTCACGAACCTGATCGACGACCGGCACGTGCCGCTCTACGGCGAGGGCAACAACATCCGCGACTGGCTGCACGTGGACGACCACACCCGCGGCATCGCGATGGTGCTGGTGAAGGGACGCGCCGGCGAGATCTACAACATCGGCGGCGGCACCGAGCTCACCAACCGTGAACTCACCCAGCTGCTGCTCGACGCGACGGGCAAGGACTGGTCGTACGTCGACCGGGTCGCCGACCGCCTCGGCCACGACCTGCGCTACAGCGTCGACATCACCAAGATCCGCGAGGAGCTCGGCTACGAGCCGCTCGTTCCGTTCCAGCAGGGCCTCGCGGATGTCGTGCAGTGGTACCGCGACAACCGCGCCTGGTGGGAGCCGCTGAAGGAGCGGGCCGCCCTGTGAGGTATCTCGTCACGGGCGCGAACGGCATGCTCGGCCGCGACCTGCAGGCGGTGCTGGCCGGCCGGGACGTCACCGCCCTAGGGCGCGACGCGCTCGACGTGACCGGCCTGTCGGCGGTCCGCGCCGCGGTCGCCGGGCACGACGTCGTGATCAACGCCGCCGCGTACACCCGGGTCGACGACGCGGAGAGCAACGAGGATGCCGCGTACGCCGTGAACGCGACGGGCGCCGAGAACCTCGCTGTCGCGGCATCCGAGGCCGGCGCTCGCCTGGTGCAGGTCTCGACCGACTATGTTTTCGACGGCCGCGCGACCTCTCCGTATCCCGAGGACGCCCCCCTCGACCCGATCTCCGCCTACGGCCGCACCAAGGCCGCGGGCGAACGGCTCGCGCTCGCCGCGCACCCGGACGGCACGTCGATCGTGCGGGCGGCCTGGCTGTACGGCGCCGGCGGCCCCAACTTCGCCAAGACGATGCTGCGCCTCGCCGGCTCGCACGAGACCGTGAGCGTGGTGACCGACCAGCTCGGACAGCCGACCTGGACCGCGGACCTCGCGGCACAGATCGTCGCCCTGCTCGACTCGGGCACTGCGGCGGGCACGTTCCACGGCACGAACGGCGGCGAGACCAGCTGGTTCGGGTTCACCCGCGAGATCTTCCGGCACGCGGGGCTCGACCCGGAGCGGGTGCTCCCGACGACGAGCGACGCGTTCGTGCGGCCGGCGCCTCGGCCCGCGTACTCGGTGCTCGGTCATGACGCCTGGGCATCCGTCGGTCTGCCGCCGCTGCGCGACTGGACCGACGCGCTCGCCTCCGCCTCGGCGGTCGGGGTGCTCCAGCCCTGAGCCATCCGGCCCGCTGGTAGTCTCGACGGCGGGGAAATCAGGCAGGGCGGATCCGTGGGAGCGACATGACGACGAACCTTCGTGTCATCGTCGACCAGATCGTCGCCCCGATCCCGGGCGGCATCGGCCGCTACACCGAGGAGCTCACGCGGGAACTGATCCACACCGCTCCCCCCGGCTGCGCCGTCTCCGCCGTGGTCTCCTCCTCCCCCGAGACCGACTACGCGAAGATCGACACCCTGCTCCCCGGGCTCGTCGACGTCTTCAAGAGCACCCTCGCCCGGCGCGAGCTCGAGCTCGCCTGGCAGCACGGCTTCACCCGCCTGCCCGGCACCGGCATGGTGCACGCCACCGGACTCTTCGCGCCGCTCGCACGCCACGACCGCATCAACAATCGCGGCGAGCAGACCGTCGTCACCATCCACGACACCATCCCGTGGCGCGTGCCGGACGCGCTCTCGTCACGCAGGCTGGGCTGGTACAGGGCGATGGCCAAGCGGGCACAGAAGTACGCGGATGCCGTGGTGGTGCCCACCCACACCGTCGCGGCCCAGCTCGGTGAGTTCCTCGACTTCGGCGACCGCGTGCGCGTGATCGGCGGCGCGGTCGGCTCCGGCCTGGTGCTCGGTGCGGACGCCGACGAGCGCGCCGCGCGCCTCGAGCTGCCCGACCGCTACCTGCTGAGCGTGGGCACGCTCCAGCCGTACAAGGGCATCGCGGCGCTGATCGAGGCGCTCGCGCGGCCCGAGCTGCGCGACGTTCCGCTGCTGATCGCCGGCCCCGAGGGCTGGAAGGGCGTGGATGTCGAGGCCGTCGCCTCCGAGGCGGGGCTGGCCCCCGGCCGCGTGCGTTCGCTCGGCTACCTCGACGACGCCGACCTCGCCGTCGCCCTCGACCGCGCCACCGTGTTCGTCTTCCCCAGCCTCGCCGAGGGCTTCGGGCTGCCCGTCGTGGAGGCGTTCCACTTCGGCACACCGGTCGTGCACTCCGACGACCCGGCCGTGCTGGAGGTCTCTGCCGGCGCCGGCCTCGCCGTCGAGCGCGAGGATGCCGCCGGCTACCCCGCCCGCCTCGCCGAGGCCATCGCGCGCGTGCTCGGCGACCGCGAGTTCGCCGCGCGCATGGGCGTCGAGGGGCAGGATCGCGCGAGGTCGTTCAGCTGGAAGGACTCGGCCGAGAGGGTCTGGCAGCTCCACGCCGACCTCTGAAACGTTAGCCGGCTTCGGGGTTGCTGCGAGTCATCACGGCCTCGGCTCCGCGACCGACTCGACGCGCCAGCCGGTGCGCCGGGCCCTCGACGAACCGGAAGAAGAGCGCGGCGACGACGAACGACGCCACGATCGACACGGCGGCCGCGAGCGCGAACCGCTTCGGGCCGACGATGTACGACACCGCGATGATGATCGGAACGTGCACGAGGTAGAGGCTGAACGAGATCTTGCCCAGCCACCGGAAGAACCGCGACGCGAGAAGCCGCATGGCCGGGCCCCAGAGCGCCGCCAGCGCGACGAGGCCGAACGCGCCCACCACGACCAGCGCACCTGCCGCGGTGCGGAGGTAGACCGACCCGGGTCGCAGGCCCCACACCAGCCAGTGCAGGTTGATCGCGAACAGCGACAGCACGAGCACGGCCGCCCCACCGACCGGCACCCATCGCGCCACGCGAGGCCTGGACACCCATTCACGGGCGTCATCGAGCCTGACGGCGAACACGGTGCCGATCAGGAACACCGGCAGGTAGGCGAACGTCTGGTTGCCCCACAGCAGCCCGATGAACACCAGCGGGATGCACGCGAGCAGTACCGCCCACCAGACGCGTCTACCGAGCACGGCCACCAGCACGAAGACTGGCAGGGCGAGAGAGAAGATGACCTCCCACCTCAGCGACCACAGCGGGTTGTTCAACGACGTGTCCCCGAACAGCACGTCCATCGAGCCGAGCACCCGCTGCGGCGTGAGTTGGGCGATGCTCGACGGGCCCAGCCACAGCGACGCGGCCTTCGCGGGGTCCTGGTGGGAGACGAGGATCCACACGCAGGCGAGCAACACCGAGGCGATCACGGGCAGGTACAGCCGGACGAGCCGGCGCGGGTAGTACGCGGTCCAGCTGAACCGGGCCGACCTCAGCACGGGCAGCGCCACGACGAGACCGCTCAGCACGAAGAAGACGAGCACTGCCTCGGGCCCCGCGACGAGAAGCTCGCCGGGGCCGGCCGTGAACCACCAGTACACGCCCCCGGGGGCGGTGCTGCCCGGCCGCATGTACACGTCCGCGAAGGCCGGAAGCGTCAGCGCGAGGTGATGGAAGACCACGATCACGGCAGCGAGCCCACGCAGTCCATCGAGCGAGACTAGTCTGCTCGATTCCGCCCCGAGGCGCGACGATACCGGGGTCAGTGCGGGGGTGGTCATCCCGGAAGTCTAACGAAGCCCCGGCACGGCCTCAGAGGCTCGACCTGAGCGCGGCATCCTTCTCGGCGACGAGCACCTCGAGCGAGGCGGCGTGCGCGGCGAGCGCGGCGGTGAGCCGTTCGTCGCCGGTCCCGAGGATGCGCGCGGCGAGCAGCCCGGCGTTGTGCGCGCCGCCGATCGAGACCGTGGCGACCGGGATGCCCGCGGGCATCTGCACGATCGAGAGCAGCGAGTCGAGGCCGTCGAGCCGGGCGAGCGGCACCGGCACGCCGATCACGGGCAGGGTGGTGACGGAGGCCAGCATGCCGGGCAGGTGGGCGGCGCCGCCCGCGCCGGCGACGATCACGCGGATGCCGCGGCCCGCGGCCTCCTTGCCGAAGGCGATCATCCGCTCGGGGGTGCGGTGCGCGGAGACGACGGCGACCTCGTGCTCGATGCCGAACTCGGTGAGCACGGCCGCGGCGTCGGCCATGACCTTCCAGTCGGAGTCCGACCCCATGACGACGGCGACGAGAGGCTCGGGCATGGGGCTCAGCCTATTGTCTGGTCGTCGAAGTGGGAGGCAGCGGCGCGCGCCTCGAAGACCACGTCGTCGAGCTCGTCCCCGCCCGCCGTCACGTGGCCGACCTTGCGGCCCGGCCGCGGATCCTTGCCGTAGTTGTGCACCTTCACGGTGGGCTGGTCGGCGAGAGCGGCGGGGTAACGGTCGGCCAGCGTGCCGGTCGACGGGCCGCCGAGGATGTTGACCATCACCGACCAGGTGTCGCGGCATCCTGTCGCCCCCAGCGGCACGTCGAGCACGGCGCGCAGGTGCTGCTCGAACTGGCTGGTGGTGGAGCCGTCGATGGTCCAGTGGCCGGTGTTGTGCGGGCGCATCGCGAGCTCGTTGACGAGCAGGCGCTCGTCGGTAGTCTGGAACAGCTCGACCGCGAGCACGCCCGTGACGCCGAGGCGCTGGGCGACCGTGGTGGCGATCTGCTCGGCCATGTCGGCGATCACTCCGGCCGACGACGGCGCCGGCGCGATGACCTCGGCGCACACCCCGTCGCGCTGCACGCTCTCGACCACGGGCCAGGCCACGAGGTCGCCGCTCGGCCGGCGGGCAACGAGCTGGGCGAGCTCGCGCTGGAACTCGACGAGCTCCTCAGCGAGCAGCGGGCCGCCGTCGGCCAGCCAGTCCTCGGCCTCGGATGCCGCGGAGACCACCCGCACGCCCTTGCCGTCATAGCCGCCGCGCGGGGTCTTCACGACGACCCGGCCGCCGTTGCTCGCGATGAAGGCATCCAGCTCCCCGGCTGTGTCGATCCTGGCCCACTCGGGCTGCGGGATGCCGAGCTCGGCGAGCCGCTCCCGCATCCGCAGCTTGTCCTGGGCGTACAGCAGCGCGTCCGGCCCGGGCTGCACGTTGACGCCGGCCTCGACGAGCGCGCGCAGCACCTCCTGCGGCACGTGCTCGTGGTCGAACGTGACCACGTCCACGCCCCTCCCAAAACGCAGGACATCCTCCAGATTCCGGTGGTCGCCGAGCTCCGTGACGGCGATAGCGGCAGATTCTCCTGCGTTTTGTGCGAGCACGCGGATGTCGAGGCCGAGCGCGATGGCGGGCGGCACCATCATCCGCGCGAGCTGGCCTCCGCCGATAACCCCGATGGTTGGCATGGTGTCTCCTCGAGCCTGTGGACGCCGTACATTCTCCGTGCACGACCGCCGGTTAGAATCACTGGCGTTGCCTACCATCTTCGCCCATCGACAAGGGGCCGCATGCGCGCGTTGTTCGCCCAGCTAGTCCGCTTCGGGCTGGTCGGATGCGTCGGCCTGGTCGTCGACGCCGGCATCTTCAACCTGCTGCGCGCCACCCTCCTCAGCCCGGAGGAGGTGCACAACGGCGTCATCTACGCCCGCATCATCTCCACGACGCTGGCGATCATCGTCAACTGGCTCGGCAACCGGTTCTGGACCTTCGGCGACCGCCGCCGCCCGCACATCGTGCGCGAGGCCATCGAGTTCGCGGTCGTGAGCGTGGGCGGCCTGCTCATCGGGCTCGCCACCCTCTGGGTCTCGCACTACCTGCTCGGCTTCACCAGCGTGCTCGCCGACAACATCGCCAACTACGTGGTCGGGCTGGTGCTCGGCACGGCCTTCCGCTTCACGCTCTACCGCGTCTGGGTGTTCAGCGACGAGCGCACCGACCCGGTGCGACCGGTCGGCGACGACGTGGCTAGCGACTCCCCCACACGGTCGTCGCGTCGTCGTCGCGTGACGCCTCGGCCTGTCGCCGAGCGGCAATCGGATTGAGGCTCTTCTCCATCAGGTCGTGAAGCGCGGCCTGCACGAGGTCCGCGCTCGGCACGTCCCGCAGCACGAACGGGTGCTCGATGCCGGTGTTGACCAGCACGTTGCCGCTGCCGAACAGCGACTGCAGCCCCACCTTGCGCACCGTCACGTCGTAGCCGCGGCTGTGCAGCAGCTCCTGCCGCAGCCGCACGAACAGCCCGGAGCGCACGATCAGCCGGCGAGACGTGATCACGTAGCGCTTGCTCAGCCAGGAAAGCAGGGGCAGGAACCACAGCAGCAGGATGACCAGCCCACCGCCCGCGAGCACCGCGATGTTCTGCCAACCCTGGTCGAACCGGCCCGCGAACCACCCCATCGCGCCGATCGTCGCGATCAGCACGACCGACGGCCAGAACAGGGCGCGGGCGTGCGGGCGCAGGCGCGCGACGACGCGCTCGGCCTCCCCCTGCTCGGCCGTGCTCATGCCCGTGGTGCTGGTCATGTCCTATTCATACCGCAGATGCGTCACGTCGCCCGCTGCCACCGCGACGAGCCGCGCATCCGACCCGCGGCGCACGCGGAGCCTGCCGGTCGAGTCGAGGTCGACCGCGGTGCCGACGAGGTCGTCGCCGCCCGGCAGCTCCACGCGGACCTCCTGGCCGAGGGTGGTGCACGCCGCCTCGACCTCCGCCGCGATCCCCGCGCCCACGGCGTCACCCCGGGCGGTCGACAGGCGGGCGAGCAGTGAGCGGAGGTTTTCGAGGTAGCTGCTGAGGGCGGCATCCGCCAGGTCCGCGTCGGGCACGGTCGTGCCGTTCAGCGAGAGGGAGGTGGATGCCGCGGTCGGCAGCTGCTCGCGCGTCATCGTGAGGTTGAGCCCGGCCCCCATGATCACGCCGGAGCCGTCCGGCAGCAGCTCGGCGAGCAGGCCGGAGACCTTGAGCCCGTCGACCTGCACGTCGTTCGGCCACTTGAGGCCGACGCGGTGCAGGGGAACGAGCGCGGCGACGGCGCGGCTCATGGCGAGGCCCGCGGCGAGCGGGATCCAGCCGAGCGCGTCGGCGGGCAGCCCCGGCCGCAGCAGCACGGAGATCGCGAGCGTCGTTCCGGGCGGGGCCACCCAGGTGCGCCCGAGGCGCCCGCGCCCGCTGGTCTGCGAGCCGGTGACGAGCACCGAGAAGTCGGGCGATCCGGCAGCGCGCGCGGCCAGCTCGGTGTTGGTGGAGCCAACCTCGTCGAGCACGTCGAGCCGGGCGGCGATGGCGGCGCTGAGCGGGAGGTGCACGGCCCCACTGTATCCCTGCCGAAAACGAAGGAGATTGTCGAGCGAACGGCGCGCGAGGGCGCATTTCGCGGCATCCGCGCCACGATCTCCTTCATTTTCGGGAGGCGGGGCGGATCGGGCATGATGGGGGGATCATGGATCGCGACTCGCCCGGGAGCGCCGGGCGGGAGCCTCGCGTGCTCGTCATCACCCCCACCTACGACGAGGTGCTCAACCTCGAGCGGGTGCTCGCGGCCATCCACGCGGCCTACCCGGCCGCGGACGTGCTCGTCGTGGACGACGGCAGCCCCGACGGCACCGCATACCTGGCCGACAGCCTCGGTGAGAAGGATGCCCGCATCCACGTCCTGCGCCGCCCGGGCAAGCTCGGCCTCGGCTCGGCCTACCTCGCCGGGTTCGCCTGGGGCCTCGACCGCGGCTACGAGATTCTCGTGGAGATGGATGCCGACGGCTCCCACCCCGCCGACCGCCTCCCCCTGCTCGTCGCCGCCGTCACCGACGGCGCCGGCCTCGCCATCGGCTCGCGCTGGACGAAGGGCGGCTCCGTCGTGGACTGGCCGAAGTCGCGCGAGCTGCTCAGCCGCGGTGCGAACCTCTACGCCCGGCTCGCGCTCGGGATCGGCGTGCACGACTCGACGGCGGGCTACCGGGCGTTCCGCGCGGAGGTGCTGCGCGCCATCCAGCTCGAGGGGGTCGACTCGCGCGGCTACTGCTTCCAGATCGACCTCACGCTGCGCACCTCCGAGGCGGGATTCCCGATCGTGGAGGTGCCGATCCGCTTCGTGGACCGCATCGCCGGGGTGTCGAAGATGAGCGGCTCGATCGTGGGCGAGGCGATGTGGCGGGTGACGGTCTGGGGGCTCGCGCGGCGGTTCGGTCGCGGGCGGCGGTTGTCGGCATCCTGACGCGCCACGCGCGTTCTTGTGGAGGAGTCCACCAGCCCGGGCGCGGAAGCCACCGGTAAAGTCGAGGACGTGACTGCTGAGACGAACGACATGTACACGACCGCGGGCAAGCTCGCCGACCTCAAGGTGCGCTACCACGAGGCCGTGACGGCCAGCGGCGAGGCGGCCATCGAGAAGCAGCACTCCAAGGGCAAGAAGACGGCCCGCGAGCGCATCGAGCAGCTGCTCGACCACGGCTCCTTCGTGGAGCTCGACGAGTTCGTGCGCCACCGCACCCACGCCTTCGGCATGGAGAACAAACGGCCGTACGGCGACGCGGTCGTGACCGGCACCGGCACAATCCACGGTCGCCAGGTCGCGGTCTACAGCCAGGACTTCACCATCTTCGGCGGCTCGCTCGGCGAGGTCGCCGGCGAGAAGATCATCAAGGTCATGGACCTCGCGCTCAAGACCGGCGTGCCGATCATCGGCATGCTCGACTCGGGCGGCGCGCGCATCCAGGAGGGCGTCGTGGCCCTCGGCAAGTACGGCGAGATCTTCAAGCGCAACACGGCGTCGT
>JAODAU010000321.1 GCA_025463615.1 Microbacteriaceae bacterium
GACCCGTCGATCGTGATCGCCCGCACCAGCGAGCCCCTGCTCGCCGCCGAGACCGAGGAGGAGCGCAGCGGCATCGTGCCCAACGTGGTCTTCCCGACGGCGATCGAGCAGATCGACGGCCAGCGCTACGTCTTCTACGGCATGGCCGACTCGAAGATCGGGGTGGCGCGGCTGGATCGGGTTGACTAGCCCCGTGCACACCGGGATCGAGACGCAGCTGCGGCGGGCTCGCGACGTGATCGACCGCGACTTCCGCGACTCCGACCTGGACCTGGACCGCATCGCCGCGACCGCGTTCCTCTCGAAGTCCCACTTCGTGCGCCGGTTCTCGCGGCAGTTCGGCCTCACGCCGGGCGCGTACCTCACCAAACGCCGCATGGAGCGGGCGAAGGATCTGCTGCGGTTCGCGAACCTGACCGTCACCGAGGTGTGCCACGCCGTGGGCTACAGCTCGCTCGGGTCGTTCTCGGTGGCGTTCCTCGAGGCTACGGGCGAGAATCCGTCCGCCTTCCAGCAGCGCTGGAGCGCTCGCGAGAACCCGCGCATCCCGGGGTGCGAGATCCTCATGCGCTCGCAGTGAGCAACCCAGGAGAAGCGGTCGCAGGACGCCGCGGCCTACTGTGACGACATGATCACCAACACCGCAATCGTCAATGTCTTCGTGCAGGATGTGCAGTCCGGCCTCGAGTTCTACCGGGACGTGCTCGGCTTCGAGGTGAGCGACGACGTCACCCTCGACGGCGGTTTCCGCTGGTGCACGATCGGGCTCCCGAGCCAGCCCGAACTGTTGCTCAGCCTCGTCGAGTTCGGCCCGCCGCTGCCGCCCGACCTGGTCGAGTCCCTCCGCAGCGCCCAGCGGGCGGGCGGATGGCGCGGCCTCGGTTTCAACGTCGACGACCTCCGCAAGACCTACGACGAGCTCACCGCGAAGGGCGTCGAGTTCGTGCAGGAGCCGCAGCAGCGGCCGTACGGCACGGAGGCGGTCTGCCGCGACAACTCCGGCAACTGGATCGTGCTGATCGAGCTGGCTGGATAGACTCCCGGCATGGATCCGGATGTCGAGCGGGCGCTGGCCTCCGACCTCGTGATCGACATGACCACGACGGGCAGGAAGTCGGGCGAACCGCGCACGGTGGAGATCTGGTTCCACCGGGTCGACGGCCGGTACTACATCACGGGATGGCCGGGCAGCCGCGGCTGGTACGCGAACCTGCTCGTTGACCCGAGGCTCGTCATCCATTTCAAGGATGCCGCGACCCCCGACCTGCAGGCAGTCGCGCACCCGATCACCGACGCCGCCCTGCGCAGGCGCGTGCTCGACCAGGTCTTCGAGATCGAGGGCGGGGCGGCCCGGGGCGACTTCGACTCCTGGCTGGCGGGCAGTCCGATCATCGAGTTCACCCCGGCCGACTAGCTCACCAGGCGTAGTCCTCGGGCGCCGTCTTGTGACCCGGGAAGATCTCGTCGAGGCGGTCGAGCGTGCTCTGCTCGAGGCGCACATCGAGGGCGCGGAGCGAGGCATCCAGCTGCTCGGAGGTGCGCGGCCCCACGATCGGCGCCGTCACCGCCGGCTGGTGCAGCAGCCACGCGAGTGCGAGGTCGCCGGGCTCGATGCCGAGCTCGTCGGCGAGTGCCTCGTAGGCCTCGATCGCGTCGCGGTTGGCGGCGAGGTCGTCGGCGGCGCGGCCCTCGAGCCGGCGCTTGCCCTCGTTCTGCTTGCGGATGACACCGCCCAGGAGCCCCCCGTTGAGGGGCGACCACGGGATGAGACCCAGGCCGTTCGCGACGGCCGCCGGGATCACCTCCAGCTCGATCGTGCGCTGCAGCAGGTTGTAGAGCGACTGCTCGCTCACCAGCCCCACGAACCCGCGCTTGCGCGCCTCCGCCTGGGCGGTGGCGATGTGCCAGCCGGCGAAGTTGCTGCTGCCGGCGTAGAGGATCTTGCCCTGCGCGACCGCGGTCTCCATGGCCTGCCAGATCTCGTCCCACGGCGTCGTGCGGTCGATGTGGTGGAACTGGTAGACGTCGACGTAGTCCGTCTTCAGGCGCGTGAGGCTGGCATCCAGCGCCCGGCGGATGTTGAGGGCCGACAGCCCGTTCTCGTTCGGCCAGTCCCCCATCGCGCCGTAGAGCTTGGTGGCCAGCACGGTCTTTTCGCGGCGCCCGCCGCCCTTCGCGAACCAGCGGCCGAGGATCGACTCGGTGCCGCCGGGGCCGACCGCGTCGCCGCCGTAGCGGTTGGCGGTGTCGAAGTAGTTGATGCCGTTCGCGTGGGCGGAATCCATGATGGCGAAGGAGTCCTCTTCGCTGGTCTGGGTACCGAAGTTCATGGTGCCGAGGCAGAGGCGCGAGACGGTGAGGCCGGAGCGGCCGAGATGTGTGTAGTCCATGTTCCGTAGGGTGGCCCCGGTTCGCGGGAATGTCCAGTCGGGATCACATGAGCGGGTCGTACATGAACGCCCTCAGCTCCTGCGGACAGCGGCAGGCCACCGCGATCTTCGCGGCCCACTCGACCGCCTGCTCGCGCGTGTCGACGTCGATGATGGTGAATCCGCCGTCGAGGTGTGTGGTGTCCGCGCTCGTCGAGCCGTCGCCGGCGACGAGCACGGGGGCGACGGCCTCGTCGATGCCCCCGCCGAACACGTAGACGCCGGTATCCTGGGCCGCCTGGATGACGGCGTGCGCGGCGGCTGCGACGGCGGGCAGTTCATCCTCCGCAACATCCATCGCGCCACTGGGAAACGAGATCAGGTAATGAGTCATGCCCCCGCACACTACGCCGAGGGGCCGGAATCTACCCTCTTTAGGGTCAAAAAAGCGGGAGATTCCGGCCCCTCGCGGATCTGGCGATACTCTGGCTCATCACAGAGCGCCACGTGAGCAATTGAGCGGATCGGACGCTTCCCGAGGGAGTGAGTGGACATGGGTTTCTCGTTCAAGGTGGCGCCCGGGATTCGAGTCAGGGCATCGAGCCGCGGCGTGAGAACGAGCATCGGCCCCCGCGTGGCCCGCGTGCACGTCGGCGGGGGACGAACCGGGTTCTCCACAGGCGTGGGCCCGGTGAGCTACTACACGAGCGTCGGCGGTTCGCGCCCGCGCAACACGGCCGGTTCCCGGCCGCGCGCCGCAGCCCAGCCTCGTCGAACTGGCGCCGGTCTCACCGCCAACCAGGCGAGCAAGCTTCAGGCCGCACAACAGCTGGAGTCGGCCCTGCAGGACATCTCCAACCTGCACAGGCACGAGTTCGCCCCCATGCAACGGCCGACGGCTCCCCCTGCAGAGCCCGTCGACGTCGAGGCCATGAGGCGTGACCTCAGAACCCAGAACCTCACAGGGGTGAAACTCCTCGCGCGCGCCGAGCGCAAGGCCGCAGGCGCGGAGGCCGACCGTGCGGCCGATGCGCTGGCCGCCCGACGACGCGAGGAACGAGAACAGCAGCGTGCCGAGATCGACAAGAACCTCGGCGAGTGGTGGAACCAGCTTCTGGCGAACGAGCCGACGGTGACCGAGACGCTCGTGCGCGAAGCGTTCGAAGACAATGACGCTCCTGCGGGAGTGCTCCTCGTCGAGAACGACGTGATGTCCCTCGTCGTGGTGGTGCCCGATGAATCGGTCGTCCCCGATCGGCGGCCGACGACCACGGCGGCGGGAAATCTCAGCCTGCAGCGGCTCTCCAAGACAGATCGCGACCAGCTCTACAAAGAGGTTGTATGCGGTTCGGCGCTCGTCACCGTGCGTGAAGCACTCGCCGTCGCTCCGGCGATCAATCACATCCGGATCGTCGCCGTTCGAACGACGGAGAAGAAGGTCTTCGGTGGCGCTCGAATCGACGCCCTATTGGCAGCGGGCTTCACCCGCGCCACCCTGGACAGGGTCGATTGGGCCAACGCCACCGCCACGACGATCGTCGGCGATGCGTCCGACGAGTTGGTGGTGTCGTACAAGGGCGCCACCAAGACGATCTCGCCCCTGGACCTCGCGACGGAGCCGGATGTCGCCCAGCTGGTGAGCGCGATCGAACTCGACGACCTGACCTAGCGAGCGTGCCCCGTTTGGGGGCGATCGGTGGAACAGCGCTGGCAGCTAGGCTTCGGGCAACCCGAAAGTAGCGCCATGTCCCTTCCTCCTGCCGGCTGGTTTCCCGACTACAGCGATCCCGCTAGGCTTCGCTGGTGGGACGGTGCGCAATGGACCAAGATGAGCGTCGCCGCCGAGGAGGGTGGCGATCCCGCGACGGTTCCGGTACCGCCCACCGCCCCGGCCACAGCATCGAGCTCACGTGGTTCGGCCCCGGCCAAGTGGCACCCGACACCGCTCTTCTGGGGTATCGGCTCGGTGTTCGTCTTCTTCGCGCTGCTCGGTCTGATCGGGGGCGGCCTCGGCAGCTTCTTCGTGGTCCTCGGCCTCGCCGCGCTGATCACAGCGATCTACGCGGCCGCCCGCAAGCGTGCGTCCTGGGCCAACATTCCTGCCGACGGGCGAGTCCGGGCCGGCGCCATCGCGGCATCGGCGCTCCTCCTCGTCATCGGCCTGGTGATCACACCCGCGGCTCATCCCGCCACCACGCCGGCCCTTTCCGCCGCCGATAGCGACTCGAGCAACGCCGCTCCGGTGGACCCTCCGAGTAAGACGCCGACACCTACCCCCACTCCGACTCCCACCCCGGTTCCCACGGTGGCGCTCGTCGACTACGCCGGTGCCGCAGCCGGCACGGCGCAGACCGACCTGCAGTCCCACGGTCTCGTGGTCGTGCTCCAGACCTCGAACGGCCAGGCCTCCCCGGCGGACTGGTCGGGCTGGACGATCGTTCAGGAAACCCCGTCGGCCGGCGCTGCGCTCACCGCGGGATCGACCGTCACTCTCGTACTGTCCCCACCCGCGCCGCCGCCGCCTCCCGTGCAGCCCGCACCGCAGCCGGTCGTGCCCGCGGCTCCCGCTGCCCCGGTAGCGCCGGGGAACGGTGCAACCGCGATCTGCAACGACGGCACGCTCTCCTTCGCCGCTCATCACCAGGGCGCATGCTCCCACCACGGCGGCGTCGCACAGTTCTACAAGTAACACGGCTCACCACCAGCCTCACCGATGTATCGTGAAGTATCGCTTCTACGTGAGGACTCCACATGCGCGACTCAGCTTCCCCCGCCGGCTTCGATCTCTGGGAGGCCGTCGACGGGCTCCGCGAGACCTTCGCACCCCGTGTCGCCGCCCGCATGGGCCGCGGCGACATCCGCACCGCCATACTGTTGGCCCTCGCCGAGGAGCCGATGCACGGCTACCAGGTGATCCAGTCGATCGAGAAGCGCTCGCACGGCGCGTGGAAGCCGAGCCCCGGCTCGATCTACCCCACGCTGCAGCTGCTCGCCGACGAAGGACTCGTCACCTCCGAGCAGGTCGGCGAGCGCAAGGTCTACTCGCTCACGGAGGCCGGGCGCCAGGTCGCCACCGACGCCTCGGACGAGCCGCACCCCTCCGACTCGCGCCGCCCCTGGAACGACGAGCGCGCCGCGCTGCCGAAGGCCGGCGCCAAGCTGGCCTCCGCGATCGGGCAGGTCGCGCACAGTGGCAGCTCCAAGCAGGCGGAGAGCGCGATCGCCGTCATCGACGAGGCTCGCCGCAAGATCTACGCGATCCTCGCCGAGGACTGAGGGGATGCCGCCGCCCCGCGGCACCGGCACAGCCCTGCCGACTGACAAGGCCAACCTCGCGCGCTACCGCCGCATCATGCGCTTCGCGGCGAGCGCGCTGGCGCAGACCTGGTGGTACGAGCTCTTCCTCCCCCGCATCGGCCTCGGCGGCCTCGCCGCCCGCTCGCGAACGAAGCGGGTGCAGCGCCTGGCGCGGCGCTTCCACGACCTGGCCGTCGAGCTCGGCGGGCTGATGATCAAGGTCGGCCAGTTCCTCTCGTCCCGCCTCGACGTGCTGCCGCCCGAGATCACCAAGGAGCTGGAGGGCCTGCAGGACGAGGTCGCCGCCGAGCCGTTCGACGCCATCCGTGTGCAGGCCGAGCGCGAGCTCGGGATGCCGCTCGAGCTCGCGTACGCCTCCTTCGAGCCGGTTCCGATCGCCGCGGCATCCCTCGGCCAGGCCCACCGCGCTCGCCTCTCCCCCGCCATCGCCGCCGACCTCGGCTTCGCGGATGTCGTGGTCAAGGTGCAGCGCCCCGGCATCGAGCAGGTGGTCGAGGTGGACCTCGCGGCCCTCCGCCGCGTCGCCCGCTGGCTTTCGAGGGTGCGGATCGTGTCATCCCGCGCCGACGCGCCCGCCCTCGTGGAGGAGTTCGCCGCGACCTCGCTCGAGGAGATCGACTACCTGCACGAGGCCGCGAACGCCGAGCGCTTCGCGAACGACTTCGCCGACGACCCGCGCATCGCCGCACCCGTGGTCGTGTGGGAGCGCACCGCGCTGCGACTGCTCACCCTCGCCGACGTGACGGCGATCAAGATCAGCGACGTGGCGCGGCTGCAGGCCGCCGGCATCGACCCGAAGGCGGTCGCACAGGAGCTGGCCCGATCCACGTTCCAGCAGATCTTCGTGGCCGGCTTCTTCCACGCCGACCCGCACCCCGGCAACATCTTCGTGGCGCCCGGCGAGGGCGGCCGGTGGCGGCTCGACTACGTGGACTTCGGCATGATGGGCGAGATCTCGGATTCGCTGCGCTCGGGCCTGCGCGACTTCATCCTCGCCGCCGTCGCCCGCGACAGCCGTGCGCTGGTCGCCTCGCTCGACCGGCTCGGCGTGCTGCTCAGCACCACCGACACCGCCGAACTCGAGCGCGCGATGACCGCGCTGTTCGACCGGTTCGGCGGCATGGGCATCGCCGAACTGCAGGCCATCGACCCGCGCGAGCTGCAGCGGTTCGCGCAGGGGTTCGGTGAGACGATCCGTTCGCTGCCGTTCCAGCTGCCGGAGAGCTTCCTGCTGCTCATCCGCACCATCTCCCTCATCTCGGGCGTCACGAGCGCGCTCGACAAGGACTTCAACATGTGGGATGCCGTCGACCCCTTCGCGCGCAACGTGCTGTCGTCGAGCGGCCCGGGCGCCATCCGCGACCTGGGCAAGCAGGCCGTGAGCTACGCCACGACCATCGCGCGGCTGCCCAACCGGCTGAACGACCTCGTGACCCGCATCGACCGCGGCGAGGTCTCGGTGAAGACGCCGGATGTCGAGCGCCGCCTCCGCTCGATCGAGCGCTCCCTCGGGCGGCTCACGTCGGCCATCGTCTTCGCCGCGTTCATCGTCGGCGGCGTGCTCATCCACCACGAACTGCCCGTGCTGAGCTGGGTGCTGATCGGGCTCTCGGCGGTGCCGTTGCTGCACGTGATCATGACGTGGCGCAGTCGCCAGTAGCTAGGCGTAGAACCCCTCGCGCAGGGTGATGCCGTGCTCGACCCACGCCTTGAGCGCCGACAGCATGCCGGTCCAACCCTCGCAGTTGCCGAAAGCGCTCTTCGCTCCCGCCGCGGTCGGCTTCCACGACGACTCGGTGATGGTGACGAGCGTGCGCGAGTCGCCGTCGACGGGCTCGAACTCGAAGGTGGTGCGCGTGACGCCGCCGTCGCCGAGGGTCTCGCTGCCGGCCCACTCGATCACGATGCGCGTCGGCGGCGCCGCCTCGACGACCGTCACCGGAAAGGCGCCGGGGAAGTCAGCGAAATCCCACGTCACCTCGGCCCCCGGCTCGAGGCGACCCTTCGCCCCGCCGGTGGTGAAGTACCGCGAGAGCTGCTGCGGATCGGCGACGGCCTCGTAGACCTCGGCCACGGGCCGCGCGATGCGCCCGGAGACGGTGAAGTGCAGCTCGGTCAGCGTGTCGGGTGCGGGGACATCATTCATGTTGTATTTTTACAACATGAACCCCGTCGAGCGCAATGGCGACGACGCGGTATTCAAGGCGCTCGCATCATCCACCCGTCGGCGCATGCTCGACGTGCTTCGGGAAGCGCCGTGCTCGACCGGCGCCCTTTGCGCCCGCCTTCCGGAACTCGACCGCACCACCGTGCTGCAACACCTGCGCGTGCTGGAGCAGGCCGAACTCGTGACCGGCCGCCGCGTCGGACGCGAACGGATGCTGGCGCTCGCCCCCCTGCCGATCAAACGCCTCCACGACCGCTGGATCGGCGACTACGCGCGCGCGGCCGTCGAGCTCCTGGAGCAACTCGACGGGTGACCGTACGCGGCTCGGAATTCCCCGCCACCCCCGCGCGTTGACAGCCGGGTGAACATCATCGAGTGGCTCTTCGACGCCCAGCTGCACATCGGCAACCAGGTGGTGCTCTGGCGCGAGGTGATCGGCAACGTCTTCGGGCTGGTGAGCGCGCTCGGCGGCATGCGCCGCAAGGTGTGGGCGTGGCCGGTCGGGATCGTCGGCAACGTGCTGCTGTTCACGGTGTTCCTCGGCGCAGTCTTCGGCACGCCGAACCCCGTCAACCTGCTCGGACAGGCCGGCCGCCAGGTCATGTTCATCGCCGTCTCGATCTACGGCTGGTACCGCTGGCGCCAGGCGCGCGGCGACTCCGGTTTCGCGGTGCAGCCGCGCTGGGCGAGCGGGCGCACCCGCATCATCCTCGCGGTCGCCCTGGTCGGCGGCACGGCCGCGCTCACCCCGCTGTTCACCGCGCTCGGGTCGTACCAGCCGGTGTGGTCGGATGCCTGGGTCTTCGTCGGCTCGCTGCTCGCCACCTACGGCATGGCCAAGGGCTGGACCGAGTTCTGGCTGATCTGGGTGGCGGTGGATGTCGTGGGCGTGCCGCTGCTCGTCAGCGCCGGCTACTACGCCTCGGCCTTCATGTACGTGTTCTACGGCGTCTTCACGCTGATCGGGTTCTTCGTCTGGGCGCGCACGCGCACGAAGCCGACGGTGGAGCCGCGGCTGCCCGATCCGGTCGCCCAGGCCTAGTTGGCGCAGGCCTAGTTGGCGGTAGCCGACGTGGCCGAGGTGACGGACTGCGGCGCGTTCGGGATCACGATCCACATCACGATGTAGACGATGAACTGCGGGCCGGGCAGCAGGCAGGAGAGCACGGCCAGCAGGCGCACGACATTCGGGTTCCAGCCGAAGCGGTTGGCGAGGCCGGCGCACACGCCGGCGATGATGCGACCGTTGCGGGGGCGTTCGAGCACTGAAGTTGTCATGCTCCCAGCCTGCCAAGCCGCCGCGGGCGAGACCATCGGGTTAACCCCCGAACTGACCGCCTAGTTGACCGCGTGGCGCGATCGGCTCATCACCGCGAGCCCGACCACCGCGATCACGCCGTACGCGGCGGGCAGCAGGAACACGAGCGGCAGCCCGAGGATGCCGACGCCGACGCCACCGGTGAGCCCGCCCAGCGCGCTCGCCACGGCCGTCGAGCTCATGAAGATCGCGGATGCCGTGGCCACCGCCCCGGGCAGCAGCCGCTGGGCGACGATGATCCCCAGCCCCGCGAACACGCCCCACACCCCGCCCATGAGGATCTGCCCCGCGAACATTCCCACGGCCGAGCCGGTGAGCGCGAAGCAGAGGTTGGCCCCGACGCCGAAGGCGGCGCCGAGGATCATGAGGCGCATCATCCCCATCCTGCGGGCGACGACCACCGCCACCGGCATGAGGATCAGCTCGATCAGGGGCTGGATGCCGATCACCGCGCCGCTCACCACGGCAGGCAGGCGCAGGTCGTCGTGCATGTAGATGGGCAGGTAGCCGTACTTGATCGGCTCGCCGGCGTAGACGAGCACGTAGAGCGCGGTGAACGCCAGCAGCGGCAGCAGCACGCGGAACCCGTTGCGCTTGACGACCCGCTCGGCCTCGCCCGCCTCGGAGGGGTGCACGACCGTGCGGCTGCGCATGAGGCCCAACGGCAGGATCTGCGCGAGGGTGAAGACCGCGGTGGCGATGAGCATCGCGCGCGCCCCGAAACTGGCCGCCAGGAATGAGCCGAGCACCGGGCCGATGATCCAGCCGGCGGTGAGCGCCATCCGCACGACGGAGACGACGCCGTCGGCGACCGGGCTCTTGGTCGCCTCGAGATCGTCGTGCACGGCCGCGAAGAGCTGCGAACCCGCGGCGCCGGCGAACGCGAGGATGACCGCGCTGATCACGAACGGCATCCACGCCTGGGTGGAGAACGCGATCGCCATCCAGCCCACGAACCCGGCGAGCGCGGCCAGCCGGAAGAGGCCGAGCCGCTTGCCGGTGCGATCGGAGCGCGCCCCGACGGCGAAACCCACGATCGGCGCGGTGAGGTTGGTCAGGTAGTAGAGGCCCGCCGTGCCGAGGGAGACGTGCAGGTCGTTGACCAGGAACAGGGCGATCTGCGGGGCCGCGGCCGAGGTACCCAGGCCGGAGAGGAAGAGGGCGATCGTCGCGCCGCGATAGAGCGGGGAGGCGAGGGTGGCGCGCACGGCGGACTGCCTGGTCGCGACATCCGCTGTGCCTGTCATTGACGCCTCCTCGTGTCAGTTCTAAAACCCTACACGATTCGGTTTTCGTCTCGCGGTCGTTTCCACACCGTTCACCTGGCATCGATACTTTCCGAGCTATGAGACTTACCCGAACACTCGCTGCCCTTGCGGCGGTCGCCACGGTCGGCGCCCTCGCTGTCGCACTCCCCACCGCCGCCCACGCCGCGGACGCCCCGAACGTGAAGATCACCGAGTGGATGTACAACCCGGTCAACTCGTCGGGCGAATTCTTCGAGATCACCAACCTCGGTTCGACCGCGGTCAGCCTCGCCGGCTGGTCGTTCGACGACGACAGCCGCCTGCCCGGCACGGTGCCGCTCGACAGCCTCGGCACCCTCGCCGCCGGCCAGTCGGCGATCGTGACCGAGTCGTCGGATGCCACGTTCCGCACCGAGTGGTCGCTCGGCGCCGACGTGAAGATCCTCGGCGGCAACGTCACCAACCTCGGCCGCGCCGACGAGATCAACATCTTCGACGGCTCGGACCCGGTGGCCGACCTGGTCGACCGCCTCACCTACAACGACCAGGGCACCGGCACCGTCAAGGGCCCGCGCACGCAGGGCGTCGCCGGCATCCCGAAGACCGCCGCCGCACTCGGCGCCAACGACGCATCGCAGTGGCAGCTCGCCGCGGTCGGCGACGCCGAGGGTTCGAAGGCATCCACGACCGGCGACATCGGCTCGCCCGGCACCAGCCGGTTCGCGACCACCGCGCCCCCGGCTCCCGCCTGGCAGAGCATCCACATCAACGAGGTCTCGTCCGACAACGGCGCGACCCCGGTCGGCGACGCGGTCGAGCTGTACAACAGCGGCGCGGCCGACGTGAGCATCGCGGGCTGGCTGCAGATCGACAGCGGCGCGGCATCCGCGGCCACCCCCTTCTCGGCCAAGCTGCCCGACGGCACCGCGACCACGGTCTTGCCGGCCCACGGCTACGTCTACTTCGGCTCGACCAAGGGTCTCGGCAGCGGCGGCGACAGCGTGAAGCTGTACCTGCCCGATGGAGCCAACGGCACCGCGGGCACACTCGTCGACTCGGTCGACTTCACCGCCGGCGAGGCGGGCACCGACGAGAGCAACAACTTCGGCGCCGGATCGTACGCACGCTGCCCCGACGGCACCGGGTCGTTCGCCTCGGTCGCCACGAAGAGCTTCGGCGCCTCCAACGCCACCGCCTGCCTCACGCCGCTGACCAACCCGGCCGACAACCCGCCGGCCACGCTCAACTGCCAGCCCGAGGCGCCGTCCGGCACCGGCACCCTTCCCGCCACCGCGCTCACCCCGAGCGCGTGGCCGGGCAGCTCGACCGTCACCGTCGCCGACACCCAGTGCGCCTGGAAGACCACCACCGGCCCCGAGGGTCGCGACGTGAGCGGGCTCGTCTTCGACCCGAGCAACCCCAACGTGCTGTACTCGGTCAAGAACAAGAGCTGGGTCTTCCGCATGGTCAAGCAGGGCGACCTCTGGGTGCCCGACACCACCAACGGCTGGGCTGCGGGCAAGGAGATCTTCTTCCCCGGCAGCACCGATCCGGCCACCAACCAGCCCGACTCCGAGGGCATGTCGGTCGGCCCGGATGGCGCGCTCTACGTGACCACCGAGCGCAACAACGCGGCCAACACCATCCCGCTCAACTCGATCCTGCGCTTCGACCCGACCGGGTCGGGAACGCAGCT
>JAODAU010000333.1 GCA_025463615.1 Microbacteriaceae bacterium
TATGGCATGGGCGCGGCGGAAGACCTCTGGCTGCTGCATCCGTCCAGCCGAGCACCGTGTCGGCCCGGTGTAAAGGGCCTTGCCTTCGGGGCGTGCACGGCTAGCGTGCGCCGCATGGACCTTGGAATCTCGGGAAAGAAAGCACTCATCTCCGGCGCGGACTCGGGGATCGGCTGGCACGTTGCGAAGCTACTGCTGGCCGAGGGCGTCACCGTCGTGATCACCGACCAGGACCAGCACGAGCTGGATGCCGCGGCGAAACGCCTCGACGCGAAATCCGGAACCCTTCACGCCTTCGCCGCCGACATCACGAGCGTCGACTCGCTCACCGCGCTGGGCGAGAGCGTGCGGGGCGCGGTCGGCGACATCGACATCCTGGTGCAGTCGGCCGGGATCACGGGGGCACAGGGCTACTTCCACGAGGTGACCGACGAGGGCTGGACCAACACGATCCTCGTCGACCTCATCGGGCCGACGCGGCTGGTGCGCGAGTTCCTGCCGTCGCTGCGCAAGGGCGGCTGGGGCCGACTGGTGTTCCTCGGCTCCGAGGATGCGGTGCAGCCCTACGACGACGAGCTGCCGTACTGCTCGGCCAAGGCGGGCATCCTCGCGCTGGCGAAGGGGCTCTCCCGCACCTACGCGAGCGAGGGGCTGCTCGTGAACGCGGTCTCCCCCGCGTTCATCCTCACGCCGATGACCGACGCGATGATGTCGAAGCGCGCCGACCAGCTGGGCACCTCGGTGCCGAAGGCGATCCAGAGCTTCCTCGAGGAGGAGCGGCCGTACATGGAGCTCGGCCGGCGCGGCGAGCCCGAGGAGGTGGCGAACGTGATCGCGTTCCTCTGCTCCGAGCGCGCGAGCTTCGTGAACGGGTCGAACTACCGCGTCGACGCGGGCTCGGTGGCAACCGTGTAGCCCGATCCGGCCCGCTGTCAATGGCTGGGCGGTTTCGCGCGACGCGCATACCGTCCCCAGCATGAAAGCGAACAAAGCACTCTCCGACAACCTGCAGGCCGTGCTCGTGGACCTGATCGAGCTCCACATCCAGGGCAAGCAGGCTCACTGGAACGTGGTGGGCACCAACTTCCGCGACACGCACCTGCAGCTCGACGAGATCATCGAGGCCGCCCGTGCCCTCTCGGACGAGGTCGCCGAGCGCATGCGCGCCCTGCACGCGCTGCCCGACGGCCGCTCGGAGACGGTGACGAAGACCACGACCCTGCCGAAGTTCCCGCCGGACCAGGTCGACACCACCGAGGTGATCGACCTCATCGCCGAGCGCCTGGATGCCGCGGCCGAGACCTGCCGCCGTGTGCACGACGACGTGGACGAGGCGGACCCCACCACCGCCGACATCCTGCACAAGGTGATCGAGACGCTCGAGCAGTACGCCTGGATGGTCAGCGCCGAGAACATGAAGCCGCGCAAGCGGAACGCCACGAGCGGCACGTGACGCTCCTCGACCAGGTGCCGCTCGGCCGCGTGCGAGATTATCTCGACGCGACCGTGCGGCTCACCGACGACGGGCTCGCGCTCACCGCGGGCAACGCCGCGACCGTGATGCGGCTCCTGGTGGATGCCGGCGCCCGCGACCTCGGGCTGGCGCGCGCCGTCGAGCCGCACCTGGATGCGATCTCCATCCTCACCCAGGCAGGGGCATCGGGTCGCGGGGTCGCGTACGGCGTCTTCGCGTCGGAGGCGCCCGGCGGTGTGCTGCGCGCCGTGCCGGTCGACGGCGGGTGGACGCTCGATGGCACCAAGCAGTGGTGTTCGCTCGCGGGCACGCTAGACCGTGCCCTCGTCACGGCCGCGACGGACGGCGGCGAGCGGATGCTGTTCGACGTCGACCTGCGCGCCCCCGGCGTCGAGGTGCTCGACGCGGCCTGGTCGGCGCGCGGCCTCGTCGAGATCCCCAGCGGCCCGGTGCGCTTCGACGCCGTGCCCGCAACCCCGGTCGGGCCGCCCGGCTGGTACCTCTCCCGCCCCGGCTTCCACTGGGGCGGCATCGCCGTCGCCGCCTGCTGGATCGGCGGCGCGCTCGGCCTGGCGCGTGAGCTCCGCGCCGCGCTCACCCCGCAGTCGCGCGAGTTCCAGCTCGCCCACCTCGGCGCCGTCGACGCGATCATCTCCAGCGCCCTGCTCGTGCTCGCGGATGCCGCCGACCGCATCGACGGCGGCGAGGCCGAGGGCCAGGCGGGCAAGGTCCTGGCCTATCGCGTGCGCGCGGTGGCCGCCGCGGCGGCCGACGACGTGATCCGCCGGGTCGGCCGGGCCCTCGGCCCCGGCCCGCTCGCGACCGACGACGCGCACGCCAAGCGCGTCGCGGACCTCGAGCTGTACGTGCGCCAGCACCACGCCGAGCGCGACGACGCGGCGCTCGGCGCCGCCCTGCTCGCGGACGGGGACGAGCCGTGGTGAGCTTCGACGGCTCGGCGGCGGGAACGCCGCCCGAGACCTGGGCCGCCGACCCGCGCATCGCCGAACTCGCCGCCCTCGCACTCCCCGACACCGGCCCCGTGATCGTCGTGGCGCCGCACCCCGACGACGAGACCCTCGGCGCCGGCGGCCTCATCGCGCGACTGGAGGATGCGGGCGTGCCCGTCGTCATCGTCGTGGTGACCGACGGCGCGGCATCCGCCCACCCCGTCGACGTGTCGCCCGCGACGCTCGTCGACACGCGCCGCCGCGAGCTGCGCAGCGCCGTGCGGGTGCTCGCGCCCACCGCGACGGTGCACGAGCTCGGCTTCGCGGACGGCGGGGTGCGGGAGCAGAGGCTCGCCGTCAAGCGCGCGCTGATGGACTGCATCCTCGAGGTGCACCCCTCGCTCGTGATCGCGCCGTGGAGTGGCGACGGGCACCGCGACCACCGCATCGTCGGCGAGCTCTGCGCCGAGGTGTGCGGGCCACTGATGATCCGCATGATCGAGTACCCGGTTTGGATGTGGCACTGGGCCGACTCCGCCACCCCCGACGTGCCCTGGCAGCGCATGCGTGCGGTCGAGCTCACCGTGAGCGAGCGCAGGCTCAAGGCCGCCGCGATCCGGCAGTACGCCTCGCAGACCGAGACCGCGGATGACGCCCCCGCCACCCTGCACCACGACTTCGTCCGCAACTTCACCCAACCCCGGGAGGTCTACATGGACAGCGACGGCCCCATGCCCGCCGACTACTTCGACGACCTGTACGCCCGCCACGACGACCCGTGGTCGTTCGAGACCCGCTGGTACGAGAAGCGCAAGCGGGCACTCACCCTGGCCGCGCTGCCCCGCGAACGCTACGGTTCCGTGCTGGAGGTCGGATGCTCCATCGGCCTGCTCACCACCGAGCTGGCCGCGCGTGCCGACCGCATGCTCGCCATCGATATCGCGGACTACGCCGTGGCCGCGACCGCCGCCCGCACCGCCGACCTGCCCGGCGTCACCGTCGAGCTGCGCGACTTCTCGGAGGGCGTGCCGGAGGGCCCGTTCGACCTGGTCGTGCTCTCCGAGGTGGGGTACTACCTGGACGCGGAGACCCTCGCGGTGCGGCTGCGGGAGCTGGCGGCGTCCCTCGCTCCAGGCGGCGAGCTGCTGCTCTGCCACTGGCGCCACGAGGTCGCCGACTACCCGCTCACGGGCGGGCAGGTGCACCGCGCCGCCGACGCGCTCGAGGGCGTCACGCGGTTCATCACCTACGTGGACGAGGATGTCGAGCTCGGCGTCTACAGCTCCGACCCGACCTCGGTCGCGCGGCGCACGGGCCTCGTATGAAACCGCGTTCCGTGCTCGTGATCGTGCCGGCCCGGGACGAGGCCGCGCTCGTCGGCCGCTGCCTCACCGCCCTTGAGACGGCTCGGGATCGGGCGATCACCGCGCATCCGGGGCTGGCCGTGCGCACGATCGTCGTCGCCGACCGCTGCCTCGACGGCACCGCATCCATCGCCCGCGGGTTCGAGGGCGTGGAGGTGGTGGAGATCGATGCGGCGACCGTCGGCACGGCACGACAGGCGGGCGCCGACTACGCCCTCTCGACCGAGAGCCCGCGTCGCGCCTGGCTCGCCAACACCGACGCCGACTCGGAGGTGCCGGCAGGCTGGATCCTCGACCAGGTCACTCTCGCCGCCGGCGGTGCGGATGTCGTGGTCGGCACGGTGCGCCCGCGGTTCAGCGACCTCTCGGCGGCCGAGGCCCGCGACTGGACCGCCACGCACGTCTCCGGGCGCCCCAACGGCCACGTGCACGGCGCCAACCTGGGCGTGCGGGCGTCGGCCTACGCCGCGGTGGGCGGGTTCCAACAGCTCTCCGAGCACGAGGACGTCGACCTGGTCGGTCGCCTGGTCGGCGCCGGCTTCAGGATCGCGGCATCCGATCGCGGCGAGGTCCTCACCTCGGGTCGCCGCGTCGGGCGCACCCCCGGCGGCTACGCCGCCTACCTGGCCCGCGGACACTAGCCAGCGGCTAGTCGCCGTCGATCAGCTCGAGCAGCTGCTTGCTCGCCTTCGCGATGTCGTCGTGGTCGTTCTGCGCGGCGCGGCTCTCGAGCGAGATCACGGCGCAACGGTGCACCTTCGCGAAGTCACCGAACGGGAAGCTGTAGCGCCCCTTCGTGTCCTCGGACGCGGAGCGGTCGACCCCAAGGTGCCACTTCGAGTAGTCAGAGTAGCCGTGCTTCTCGATGAACTCGTTCTCCTCCTGCGTGCTGGGAGCATCCTCGCTCCACGCGTCGCGCTCGTCGTGCACGACCTTGCCCTCGCGCACGAGCGAACGCGCGTGCTCGAGGCCTTCCCTGTTCAGCGTCACGGCCATGATCATCCTCTCGTCCGCAGCGGACGGTACACCCGCCGTTGACGAAGCCTGTCAACGACTGGTAATCGGCTGCGCCACCGGTAGATTCGGAGGTGACATCAGATCCGCATCGAAGGAGCCAGCGTGACCGACGGAACGTCCAGTCCTCTCCCCCAGCCCGGCTGGTACCCCGACCACGCGGGCGGCACGGGCCTGCGCTGGTGGGATGGCACGCAGTGGACCGATCACGTGAGCGCGCCCATCGCGGCGCAGCCGTACACCGCGGCGGGTCCGGCGCGGAACACCGTGCCGGCGACGACGCCGGTGGGCAACGTGTTCATCTGGATCTTCGCGTTCCTGCCCCTCGTCGCGATCGTCTCGCTTCTCTCCATCGACTGGCGCGCACTCGGGGAGACGATCGCGTCGAGTGTCAGCGTCAACGGCTCCACGTCGCCGGGCGCCATCGACATGAGCTCGATCTTCACCCCCGGTTACGTGATCGGAGCGGTGCTGTCGTGGGTCGCGATAGCGGCGGCCGTGGTGCTCGCCTACTTCGACTGGCGCACGCTGCGCAAGGTCGGGGTCGAGCGGCCGTTCCACTGGGCTTTCGCGTTCTTCGCAATCGCCGGGCTGTCGATCGTGTACGCGATCGGGCGTGGTGTCGTCGTGCGTCGGCGCAGCGGCCGCGGGCTCGCACCGATGTGGGTGTTCATCGCCGTGCAGGTCATCGTGTGGATCGTGGCGATCGTCTGTGTGTCGGTCTATGTTGGAGCGATCATCAGCAACCTGCCGGACCTGTCATCGACGGGCTCGTTCAGCTAGACCCCGAAACGGAGATGCGGGCCTCCCCCATGACTGGGGCGGCCCGCTTCTCGTTCTGCGACTAGTCCGCGGCGTACGCCGGCGCGACACCCTGGTGGGCGTCGCCCACGCGGTGCACGCGCATGTCGTTCGTGCCGCCCGAGATTCCGGGAGGGGACCCGGCGATCACGACGACCTTCTCGCCGAGGGCGCCGAGCTCGTTGCCGAGGAGGATGTCGTCCACCTGGCCGAACAGCTCGTCGGTGTGGGTCTTGCGGTCGACGCAGTAGGTCTGCGTTCCCCAGACCCAGGCGAGCCGGTTGCGGATGCCGTCCTCCGGCGTGAAGGCGATGATCGGGATGCGGTGCCTGAGGCGCGACATCCTGCGCACGGAGTCGCCGCTCTCGGTGAAGACGCAGAGGTACTTGGCCTCGACGAACTCGGCG
>JAODAU010000338.1 GCA_025463615.1 Microbacteriaceae bacterium
AGGCGATCGTCGCGTCGTTGCCGATGACCCGCGCGGCCACCATGAGCACGGCCTCGGGAATCACCGGGTTGACCTTGCCGGGCATGATCGACGACCCGGGCTGCAGGTCGGGGATGTGCAGCTCGCCCAGCCCGGTGTTGGGGCCGGAGCCCATCCAGCGCAGGTCGTTGCAGATCTTGGTGAGGCTCACGGCGATCACGCGCAGCGCCCCGGATGCCTCGACCAGGCCGTCACGGGCGCCCTGCGCCTCGAAGTGGTCGCGCGCCTCGGTGAGCGGCAGGTGCGAATCGGCGGCGAGCAGCTCGATCACGTCCTGCGAGAAGCCGGCGGGCGTATTGATGCCGGTGCCGACGGCCGTGCCGCCCAGCGGCACCTCGGCGACGCGGGGGATGGTGGACTGCACGCGCTCGATGCCGTGGCGGATCTGCGCCGCGTACCCCGCGAACTCCTGGCCGAGGGTGACCGGCGTGGCATCCATGAGGTGGGTGCGACCGGACTTCACGACCGTCTTCCACAGCTCGGCCTTGCGCTCGAGCGAGGCGGCGAGGTGGTCGAGGGCGGGCACGAGGTCGTCGAGCAGCGCGCCGGTGACGGCCACGTGCACCGAGGTCGGGAAGACGTCGTTGGACGACTGGGATGCGTTGACGTGGTCGTTCGGGTGCACCGGCTGGCCCGCGAACTGCGTTGCGAGGGTGGCGAGCACCTCGTTCATGTTCATGTTCGACGACGTGCCCGATCCGGTCTGGTACGTGTCGACCGGGAACTGGTCGTGGTGGCGGCCGGCGATGAGTTCGTCGGCGGCGAGCACGATCGCGTCGGCGACCGGCGCGTCGAGGATGCCGAGCTGCTTGTTCACGATGGCCGCCGACCGCTTAATGCGGGCCAGCGCCACGATCTGGGCGGGCTCGAGGCCGCTGCCGGAGATCGGGAAGTTCTCGACGGCGCGCTGCGTCTGGGCGCTGTAGAGCGCCGCGACGGGCACACGCACCTCGCCCATCGTGTCGTGCTCGATGCGGTATTCCCCGGTTGCCTCGGTAGAACTGGTCACGGCTTTGTGCCTTTCTGTTGCCCTGCGGGCGTCGTGGGTGGTGAGGATGGGCGTGTGGGCGGGCTAGATCGCGCCGACGATGACGTCGGGCACGACGGCCCCCTCGAGCAGGCGGTAGTTCGCGCCGACGATGGCGAGGGTGCCGGCGGCGACGGCGTCGCTGATCAGCTCGGAGCTCTGCAGCAGTTCTGCGACGGTGTCGCGCAGGTGCTCGCGACCGACCTCGACCGGGTCGGGGCGCTGCCCGGCGGGCTCGCCCTCCTTCACGCGGCGCACCGCGGGAACGATCTTGTCGACCAGGCCCTGGATGTGGGGCGGCAGCGGCGTCGCGTCGGGCTGCAGCGAGTCGATGGCCGCGGCGACGGCTCCGCACGCGTCGTGCCCGAGCACGACGACCAGCGGCACGTCGAGCACCGCCACCGAGTACTCGAGCGAGCCGATCACGGAGTCGGAGATGACCTGGCCCGCGTTGCGCACCACGAAGAGGTCGCCGAGGCCCTTGTCGAAGATGATCTCGGCGGCGAGGCGGGAGTCGCTGCATCCGAACAGGGTGGCGTGGGGCGCCTGGCCGAGGGCGACCTGCTCGCGCCGCTCGACATCCTGCCGCGGATGGCTCGGCTCGCCGGCTATGAAGCGCTCGTTGCCGCTCACCATCTCGCGCCACGCCTCGCCGGGCGTCGTGCGCCCCTGCCCGTTCGTGTCTGTCACCGGCTCGCTCACCGCCCCAGGTCGTCGACGATGGCCTGCGCGAGCACGCGGAACTCGGCCTTCGACGCCGTGCCGTGCAGCACGATCGAGTCGGGGCCGGTCGCGGTGGTCATCGAGTAGGCGTAGTTGCCGGGGTCGTCGGCGGTGCGCCGGTTGTAGACAGCCCAGTCCAGACCCGCGAGGGACTCGGATGACGTGGACCGGGCGTTCTGCACCTGGTCGGACAGCCAGCTCGAGTTCGCCTTCAGCCCCTGCACGAAGCCGATGTACTGCTGCTTCGGCGTGATGAAGCCGATCGACCAGGTGACGATGCCGTCGGAGCCGGTCTCGACGTCCGCCAGGTTGGCGGTCCAGCCCTTCGGCAAGTCGGGCGCGGCGAGGTGCGACGAGACCGTGGGCTGCGACTGGGACGCGGCGGCGCGGTAGTCGACGGGCTTGACCGTGGCGCCGTCCGGCCGCACGACCACGAGCACGAGGAACAGCACGATGGCGAGCGATGCCGCCAGCGCCAGCACGAGGTTGATGAGCGTCTGGTTGGAGCGATGCTTTCGCGAGTTCTCGGCCTTGCGGGCCGCCGTCTCCTCGGGGGTCTCCGGTCGCCCGAGCTCCGCGACGATGCGCGGCGGTCTGGGCGCGGACGTGGGTGCTGCCACTCTCAGTCCGCCTCCGCCGCGCGGGTGGCCGAGCTGCGTGCAGCGTCGAGGCGCTGCTTGGCGCCGACGAGCCATTCCTCGCAGCGCTGCGCGAGGGCCTCGCCGCGCTCCCAGAGCGCGAGCGACTCCTCCAGCGTGGACGACCCCTGCTCGAGCTCGCCGACCACGCGCACCAGCTCGTCGCGCGCCTGCTCGTAGCTGAGCGCTGAGACGTCCGATGCCGGGGCCTTGGGGGAGGGAGTTTGTGCCACGCAGAGATTCTATCCGGCGTCGCCGACCGTCGACCCTGAGTCGGTCACGGTGGCAGAAGTCCTGCCGTCGGCCAGGGTGAGGAGGAGAGGAGTCCCCACGGCAGCGTCCGCGGCACTGCGCAGCACTGAGCCGTCCGGCAGCTGGGCGATGGCATAACCGCGGTCGAGCGTGCGCTGGGGGGAGAGGGCGCGCAACTGCGAACGCAGTTCGCCCGTGCGCGTGTGCGAGCGCTCCAGCATCCGCTCGACCAGCTCGGTGCTGCGCTGAACCCAGCGGCCGAGTTCCTCGGCGCGGGAGTCCACGATCCAGTCCGCGCCGGCGAGCACCGGCCGGGTGCGCAGCTGCTCGAGGCGGTCGATCTCGTGCGTGACGAGGGCCGTGACGCGTGACCCGATCCGCGCCCGGGCCTGCTGCACCCGGCTGAGCTCCTCGGCCACGTCGGGAACGACGCGCTTCGCCGCGTCCGTGGGGGTGGATGCCCGCAGGTCGGCCACCTCGTCGAGCAGCGGACGGTCGGCCTCGTGCCCGATCGCGCTGACCACGGGCGTGACGCACGCGGCCGCGGTGCGCACGAGTGTCTCGTCGCTGAACACGAGCAGGTTCTGGAAGTCGCCGCCGCCGCGGGCCACGATGATCACGTCCACCTCGGGGTCGGCGTCGAGCGCCAGCAGCGCCGCCGTGACCTCGGATGCCGCCCGCTCGCCCTGCACGGCCGCGTGCAGCACCCGGAACTCCACCGCGGGCCAGCGCAGCTGGGCGTTGCGCAGCACGTCCTTCTCGGCGTCGGAGTCCTTGCCCGTGATGAGCCCGACGAGGTGCGGCAGGAACGGGAGCGGCCGCTTGCGGCTCGCGTCGAACAGCCCCTCGGCGCGCAGCGTCTGGCGCAGCCGCTCGAGCCGCTCGAGCAGGTCGCCCAGGCCCACGTGGCGCATCTCGAACACCTGCATGGTGAGCGTGCCGCCCTTGACCCAGTAGTTGGGCTTCATGAGCGCGACGACGCGGTCGCCTTGCTTCAGGTCGTCCGGCAGTTTCGCGCGCACCGACGACCAGATGGTGAAGCCGACCGTCGCGTCGACGTCGAGGTCTTTCAGCTTGCCGTAGACGTTGCCGCCGGAGACGCCCCACTGCGTGATCTCGCCCTCGACCCAGACCGTGCCGAGGCGATCGATCCAGCCCTTGATCTTGCTCGCGAGCAGTGCGACCGGCCAGGGCGCGTCGGCCGTCGCCGGGCCCGTCGCCGGGCCGTCGACGATCGTCATGCGTGCAGCCTAGGACTGGCCGCCGACAGGCGGCTCGCCCACGAACTCGTGCGCCTCGCGCGCCAGCTCGGGCCAGATCTGCTGGTCGGCGACGCGGATCCACTCGCGGGAGGCGTGCCCCTCGGAGGTGAACCGCACGGCGATGCCGCGCTCGACCAGGTCGTTCGCGCGCTCGGGGCCGACCTCGACCACGAGGTCGTCGCCCTCGAGGAACGCGAAGAGCCGACCGTGCACGACCAGGCCGTCCTCGGTCTCAGTGACGCTCTCCTCGTCGCCGAACGAGTAGCGCACTCCCTCGAACGCGTCGTCTGCCTCTTCACTAGCCAATCTGTGCCTCCCAGCCGCCCGCGATTCCCACGACCGTAGAATCGTCCTGTGAGCACGATCACCAACGGCGCAGCCGAGAGCTACGACGTTCCACGGATTCCCGCGCTCCGTAACAGGCTACGGGACAACCCGGTCGCCGGACCGAAGCGCGTGCTTCTCGCGTCCCCTCGCGGATACTGTGCAGGAGTGGACAGGGCGGTCATCGCCGTCGAGAAGGCGCTCGAACACTTCGGCACCCCGGTGTACGTGCGCAAGCAGATCGTGCACAACATCCACGTCGTCTCCACGCTGGAGAAGAAGGGCGCCATCTTCGTCGACGAGGTCGACGAGGTACCGCCCGGATCGCACATCGTGTTCTCCGCCCACGGCGTCTCGCCCGCGGTCGTCGCCGGCGCGGCCGCCCGCGACCTGGATGCCATCGACGCCACGTGCCCGCTCGTGACCAAGGTGCATCGTGAGGCCGTGCGTTTCTCGCGCGACGACGTCGACATCCTCCTCATCGGCCACGCCGGCCACGAGGAGGTCGAGGGCACCATGGG
>JAODAU010000358.1 GCA_025463615.1 Microbacteriaceae bacterium
TGATGCCGCCCGGCCTGACGCCGGAAACCGGCGCGACGCCGGTCGAATACGCGGCGGTGCGTCGCCGCGCTGTGGGCACCTCCGATCTGCGGGTCTTCCCGCTCGCGATCAGCGGCAACGTGTTCGGCTGGACCGCCGACGACGCCACCTGCAACAGCATCCTCGACACGTACGCCCGGTTCGGCGGCAACTTCATCGACACCGCGGACTCCTACGCCTCGGGGCGCAGCGAGATCATGATCGGCAACTGGATGCGGGCGCGCCACAACCGCGACGAGATGGTCGTCGCCACCAAGGTGGGTAAGAGCCTCGAACACCCCGGGCTCAAGGCCCGCGTGCTCACCCAGGCGGTCAACGACTCGCTCACCCGTCTCGGCACCGACCACATCGACCTGCTCTACCTGCACATCGACGACCAGGACGTTCCCTTCGAGGAGACGCTGTTCGCGGTCGACGACCTGATTCGCGCCGGCAAGGTGCGCTACTTCGGGGCGTCGGATCACTCGGCCAACCGCCTCATCGAGGCGCGCGTGATCGCCGCGCAGCTCGACGTCACGCCGATGGTCGCGCTGCAGAACCACTACAACCTGCTGCACCGCGCCGAGTTCGAGGGCAACCTCGCCCGCGTCGCCGCGCAGCAGCGGCTCGGAGTGATGCCGCGCTTCGCGCTCGCGAGCGGGTTCCTCACGGGCAAGTACCGCGTCAAGACCGACCTCGCGCGCAACGACCGCGGCCCCGAGGTGGCCAGGTACCTCACCAAGCGCAACCTGCGCGTGCTGTCCGTGCTCGACTCGATCACCGCCGAGGTTCGCGATCACGGCGTGCCCGAGGCGACGGTCGGCGCGGTCGCGCTGGCGTGGCTGCTCACCAAGCGCGACGTGGTCGCGCCGGTCGCCAGCGCGAGCCACGCCGGGCAGGTGCTCGAACTGCTCACCGCGGCGCGCATCCACCTCGGTCGCCACCAGATCGCCGACCTGGACCGCGCCAGCGCCTAGTTCGACCCGCTACTGCGCCAGGCGGTCGATCGCCTCGCGCAGCACCTCGGGCGAGCAGGCGAAGTTGAGCCGCGCGAAGCCGGCGCCCTCGCGGCCGAACGACGGGCCCGGATTGATCGCCACGCCGAGCTCGAGCGCCCGCCCACTCGGGTCGTCGCCCCAGCCCAGTGCGCTGAGGTCGAGCCACGCGAGGTAGGTGGCCGCCGGTGGCGAATAGACCGCGTCCGGCAGGCGCTCGGCGAGCAGTTCGCCGAGCAGCAGCCGGTTGCTGTCGAGACCCAGGATGAGGCCGTCGAGCCAGTCGTCGCACTCGCCGCCGTACGCGGTGATGGCGCTGATCAGCCCGAAGATCCCGGTGCGGGTGACCACCTCCCGCGGCATCCGCGCCACCATGGCGGCCTGCGCGGGGTCGTCGGTGACGATGAGCGCGCACTTCAGCCCGGCGAGATTGAAGGCCTTGCTGGGGGCGGTGACGCAGACGCCTCGGTGCCGGGCGGCATCCGACACGGAGAGGAACGGGGTGAAGGTGGCATGCGGCATCGTGAGCGGACCGTGGATCTCGTCGCTCACGACGGTCGCGCCGTATGCCTCGGCGAGCTCGGCCAGCGCGGCGAGTTCGGTCACGGGGTGCACGTGGCCCACGGGGTTGTGCGGGTTGCAGAGCAGCACCGCCGTGGCGCCGGCCGCGAACGCCGTCTCGATGCCGTCGAGGTCCAGTCCCCAGCCGCGGTCGTCGCGCAGCAGGGGGACCTCGACCGCCGTGCCGCCCGCCTCGGGAACCAGCTCGAAGAACGGCGGGTAGATCGGCGGCGTGATCACGACCCCGTCGCCCGGGGCGATCACCCCCCGCAACACCTCGACGATGGCGACGCTCACGTCCGTGGTCGTGGTCATCTGGCCGGGGTCGACTGTCCAGCCCCACCGGCGTTCGGCGAATCCGGCGAAGGCGAGCGGGAGCCGCGAGTCTGGGGAGATGTAGCCGGTGTCCGAGCGACGCACCGCGGCGACCAGGTCGCGCGCGATCGGCTCGGCAAGCGGGTAGTCGGTCTCCGCGACGAAGAGCGGCAGCACGTCCGGCCCGAAGGCACGCCACTTCTCGCTGGTGCGGGTGCGGAGCAGGGAGAGGGTGTCTGCGGATACCTCGGGCATGCCCTCAGCATGCCAGAACCGTACGACGGATCAGGCCCTGTTGTCGGCGAGGATGCGGGCGCTCGCGCGCTGGAACGCGGCGATGGCCGCGATCCTGTCGCCGGCGTAACCGCCGCTCATGGCGCCGTCGCGGGCGAGCACGAGGTCGTCTGCGGCGTCGCCCGAGAGCGGGTGACCGGCCGCGCGCAGGCGCTCGGCGAGAACGTCGGTGTACCAGTCGCGGTGCTCGCCGATGGCGATGCGCACCGGGTGCGACACGTCGCCGAACTCGGCGGCGGCGTTGATGAACGCGCAACCGCGGAAGGTGTCCGAGTGCATCTCGGCGACGATGCCGGCGACGATCGCGTCGAGCCGAGCGGCGGGCTCCGCGTTCTCGGCGTCGATGGCCTCGATCGTGGCGACGGCGGCGCGGTGGCGGCCGAGCACATACTCGAGGATGAGGCGATCCTTCGATCCGTAGTGCTTGTAGAAGGTGGCCTTGGTCACGCCGGACTCGCTGATGAGCCGGTCGATGCCGACGCTGCGGATGCCCTCGTCGTAGAAGAGACGGTCGGCGGTGGCCAGGATCCGCAGCTTGGCCGCGGCGGGCGGCACCTGCCGGATCGGGCGGTACCCGGGGGCACGCTGAGCGATCGGGATGGATTCGACAATCGGCACAGCGTGGCTCCCTCGGGCTAGACGGCTAGATGTCCTCGAGCCGTTGGCAGCACCGGACCCTTCGGGGGTGATCCGGTATTCCACCGCGCGAAACGCTTGTTCCGCGGTTGTTCGCCGGCCCGCAGTGTTGGTGCGACGGGAGCGAGATCTTCGGGTGATCACGCTTCCGGAGCTAAGGCAATTTCGGGTTACCCGCTCGCTGACAAGAAGAAAGCTATCACAAAAATGAGGACAGACAGATCGGTTTGTCCTCCTTTTTGCGGACGCGACGTACCCCAAAACGGGGGCCTAGGTTTCCGGCCCGGCACTCGCACAGCCCGGCGCGAGGAGGGTGACGTAGGCTCTACGCGATGAACGGTGCAGTCCAGCTACCCCTCGGCCTCGCCGAACTCTCCTTCACTGCCGCGGGAGAGTCGCTCGTGCGACGCTCCGTGCTGCCGAGCGGTGTGCGCATCCTCAGCGAGCAGGTTCCCGGGGCGCGCAGCGCCACGATCGGTTACTGGGTCGCCGTCGGCTCGCGCGACGAGAAGCCGGGCACCTTCGGCAGCACCCACTTCCTCGAGCACCTGCTCTTCAAGGGCACGACCACGCGCACCGCGCTCGACATCGCGGTCAGCTTCGACGCGGTCGGCGGCGAGAACAACGCCGTCACCGCCAAGGAGTACACCTGCTACTACGCCAAGGTGCAGGACCGCGACCTGCCCATGGCCGTCGAGGTGCTCGCCGACATGCTCACCTCCTCGGTGATCGACCCCGAGGAGTTCGAGAACGAGCGCGGCGTGATCCTCGAGGAACTCGCCATGGCCGACGACGACCCGTCGGATGTCGCCAACGAGCGCTTCTTCGAGGCCGTGCTCGGCGACCACCCGCTGGGCCGGCCCATCGGCGGCAGCCCCGAGGCGATCGCCGAGGCCACGCGCGAGCGGGTCGTCGAGCACTACCGCGCGAACTACCGGGCCCAGGACCTGGTGATCACGGTCGCCGGCGCGGTCGACCACGACATCCTCGTGGCCGGAGTCGTCTCCGCACTCACTGCGGCGGGCTGGGACCTCGGCGTCGCCGCCGACCCGGTGCCGCGTCGCGACGCCGCGCACCAGGTGATCCGACGGGGGAGCCCGCTCGTGGTCGTGCACCGGCCGATCGAGCAGGCCAATATCCTGATCGGCGTGCCGGGTGTGGCCGCCGCCGACGAGCGCCGCTCCACGCTCGCGGTGCTCAACTCGGTGCTCGGCGGCGGGATGTCGTCGCGCCTGTTCCAGGAGATCCGTGAGAAGCGCGGCCTCGCCTACTCCGTCTACTCGTTCTCGCCGAGCTACTCGGACGCAGGGCTCTTCGGCCTCTACGCCGGCTGCTCGCCGTCGAAGGCGGGGCAGGTGGCCGAGCTGCTGCTCGGCGAGTTCCACCGCCTCGCCGACGGGGGCGTCACCGACGAGGAGATGCGTCGCGCCGTCGGACAGTTGAGCGGGGCATCCGCCCTCGCCCTCGAGGACTCGGACACGCGCATGTCGCGTCTGGGGCGCTCGGAGATCACCCTCGGCGAGTTCGCCGACCTCGACGAGGCGCTGCGCCGCCTCGGCCTCGTCACCCCGCACGACGTGCAGGAGCTCGCCGTTGAGCTCGTGTCACGGCCCCTGTCGATCGCCGCCGTCGGCACGATCGACGACTCGGCATTCACCGGCATCGTCGATGCCACCGTGCCTGCCTGACCCCAGCACAACCGGCCCACCCAATTCAAGAACCCCAGGAACAACGATGTCCCACTACCTCTACCTCGTGCGCCACGGCGAACAGCAGGATGCCGAATACGGCATGCCGGACGGCCCCCTCTCCCCGCGCGGCCAGCGCCAGGCCCGCCTCATCGCCGACAGGCTGAGCGGCGTTCCGTTCACCGGCGCCTGGCACTCGCCGCTGCAGCGCGCGGAGGAGACCGCGCACATCATGACCTCGCGCATGCCGAGCCTGGACGCCAAGCCCTCCGCGCTGCTGTTCGACTGCATCCCGTCCGGCCCCACCTCAGACATGCCGCACGCCTTCGAGAGCTTCTACGGCTCGGTCACGCTGGAGCAGATCGAGGCCGGCGAGGCCCAGATGTCGGATGCCGTGGCCGAGTGGCTCACGCCCGCCCGGGAGGACAGGCACGACCTGCTCATCACCCACAACTTCGTGATCGCGTGGTTCGTGCGCGAAGCCCTCAGCGCGCCGGCGTGGCGCTGGATGGGGCTCAACCAGGCGAACTGCGGGCTCACGATCATCCGCGTGCGCTCGGCGAAGCCGTCGGTACTGGTCACCCACAACGACCTCGGGCACCTGCCGCCCGAGCTGCGCACGGGCCTGCCCGACAACCAGCCGTTCTAGCCGAGCGTCTTGCGGTACCAGTTCGTGGCGTTCGGGTTCTCGTTGTATGCCGGGATCGGCACATACCCCGCCGCGCTGTAAAGCGATGCCGCGGCCTCAAGGCTCGCGTTCGTGTCGAGCACCAGCTCGGCGGCGCCGAACTCCTGCGCGCGGTGCTCGAGCTCGGCTAGCAGCAGCCGGCCGTGGCCCTTTCCGCGGTGGGAGGGCTGCACCCAGATGTGCTTGACCTCGTAGCGGGTGAGCCCGTCGTCGCCTGGGGCGATGCGTCGCACTCCGCCGCACCCGATCCCTATCCCCTCCTGGTCGATCACGAGAAAGACCCCGGCGTCGGGCGTGAAGTCCGCGGCGACGGGGAACACGGTGCGGTAGGCGCGCGGGCCGCCGGGGAATCCTCGGGCCCGGCTCGCGAAGTACTCGGCGAGCAGGTCGTGCGCCTCGGGGTCGTCGACGGAGGTCTCGCGCCAGGATGCCATGCGCCAAGCCTAGGCCGGGGATCGCGTCGCTCGCGGCTTGGTAGATTCGACCCATGACAACGCGAGTGGCCATCATCGGCGCGACCGGCAGGATGGGCACGCTCATCGACGAGATCGTCGCCGGGCTCGAGGGCTTCGAGGTGGTCGCCAGGCTCTCGTCGAAGGACCCGCTCGAGGCGATGCTCGACGCGGATGTCGCGGTCGACGTCACCGTGCCGGCCGTGAGCCAGACCGTCGTCGACTTCGCCGTCGACCACGGGCTGAGCGTGCTGGTGGGAACGAGCGGATGGTCCAGCCAGCGCATCGTCGCGCTCGAGCGCCGCGTGGCCGCCCTGCCCGGCGTCGGCGTGGTGATCGTGCCCAACTTCTCCATCGGCTCGGTGCTCGCCACGAGCTTCGCGGCGATGGCCGCACGCTTCTTCGACTCCATCGAGATCGTGGAGGCTCACCACGAGTCCAAGGTCGACTCGCCGTCGGGCACCGCGGTGCGCACCGCCGAGCTGATCGGCCGTTCGCGCGGCGCGCTCGGCCCGGTCATCGCCCCGCACGCGGACCAGCGGGCGCGCGGCCAGCAGGTCTCCAGTGTGCCGATCCACAGCCTGCGGCTGCAGGGCGTCGTGGCCAAGCAGGACGTGATCTTCGGCGGCAACGGCGAGACGCTCACCCTCAGCCACGAGACCCTCTCGCCCACCTCCTACGTGCGTGGGATCACCATCGCCCTGGCCGCCGTCGAGAGCGCCGACGGCGTGATCGTCGGCCTCGACAAGCTCGTCGACCTGAGCGCTGCGCCGGCACCGGTGCCGACCGCCGCCGCTGCGGGCGCCGAGTGAGCGGACGTGTCGGCGCCATCCTGATGGCCGCCCTGCTGCTCCTCTACCTGGTGGTGGTGACGCAGCTGGCGCTCCGGCTGATCGCCATCGACGACACCGTCTCCCGCGCGCTCGGCATCGCGCTGATCGTGCTGCCGCTGCTCGGGTTCTGGGCGCTCATCGCCGAGCTGCTGTTCGGCATCCGCAGCCAGCGGCTGGCGTCCCGCCTCGCAGCCGCGGGCGAGCTCCCCGTCGACAGCCTGCCGCGCCGGGCGAGCGGGCGGCCGATCCGCAGCGAGGCCGATGCCGAGTTCCCCAGGTACCGCGCCGAGGTCGAGGCCGAGCCGGAATCGTGGGGCGCCTGGTTCCGGCTGGGGCTCGCGTACGACGCGAGCGGTGACCGCCGCCGGGCGCGCTGGGCGATCCGGCGCTCCATCGCCCTCGAGCGGGCCTCGCGGGCCTAACCGACTGCCGCGTCGATGGCCTGCTCGGCCGTCGCGTCGCGGAAGACGAAGCCGTCGTCGAGCAGCCGTTGCGCGAGCACGTGCTGGCTGCTGAGAAGTAGCTCCGGCGCAGCCGACTGCAGCGCCAGGTCGAGCGCGAACTGCGGCACGACCAGGCCGTACCAGCGGTGCATCCGCTCGGCCAGGTGTCGGGTGATGCGGTCCGAGGTGGCCGGTGTCGGCCCGACCAGGTTGACCGGGCCGCTGAGCTCGGAGCTGAGCAGGTGGCGGATGGCGGCGGCCTCGTCGTAGAGGCTGATCCACGGCCAGATGTCGCCGCCGGTGGCCAGCCGCGAGCCGAGACCCACGCGGGTGAGCGCCATGAGCGGCGCGAGGGAGCCGCCGCCTGCGCCGAGCACGACGCCGGTGCGGAACGTCACGACGCGGGTCTTGGCGGGAGCCATGCGCGTCGCCCGCTCCCACTGCTCGACAACGTCGCCGAGGAACCCGGGGCCGCGCGGCGAGTCCTCGGTGAGCCGTTCGCCGGGCCGGTCGCCGTAGTAGCCGACCGCGGAGGCGTTGAGCAGCACGGACGGCTTCTTCGCGGCGCGGTTCATCGCGTCGGTGAGCGTCTGGGTGGCCGAGAGCCGGGACTGCAGGATCTCGCGCTTGTACGAGCCGGTCCAGGGGAGCCGGGCGAGGGGCGCGCCGGAGAGGTTGACCACGGCATCCGTCGTCTCGATCACGCCGGAGTCGACCATCTGCGCGCTCGGCGCCCAGTTGACCTCGTCGTCGGTGCGCGGCTTGCGGCGCACGAGGATGCGCACGGTGTGGCCGTCCTCGCGCAGCTGGCGCACGAGCTCCGTGCCGATGAAGCCCGACCCGCCGGCGACGAGCACGCTGAGGGGGCGCCGGGAGGGGCGTCGCTTGATCGCGTCGACCACTAGGCGAGGCTCGCTTCGAGCGTGATCGGGATGCCGGCCAGCGCCCGCGAGACGGGGCAGGTGGCCTTCGCCTCCTCCGCGATCCGCTGGAAGTCCTCCTCGCCGATGCCCGGAACCTTGGCGCTGACGAGCAGGTGGCTGCCGGTGATGCCCTCGGCGGGGTCGAAGGTCACGGCGGCGGTCACCTGCAGGCTGGTCGGCGCGGAGCCGAAGTTCGCGAGCGCGTTGGAGAGCGCCATCGAGTAGCAGGCCGAGTGCGCGGCACCGAGCAGCTCCTCGGGGTTCGTCCTGCCGGCCTCGCCCTGGGCACGGGCCGCCCAGCTCACCCGGAACTCGGCCGCGTGCGACGAGTCGAGCGTGGTGTTCCCGGCCCCGGATCGCAGGTCGCCGTGCCAGAGGGTGGTCGCTTCGCTGGTGACAGCCATGGGATGCTCCTTCGCCTTGGAGCCCCCAGCCTATGGCACCCGAACGGGGGAGGACCGGTTCGGTTCAGGCGGTCTGGCGGGCGCGCCCCAGGATGCCGGCGCGCACCAGCAGCAGGTAGATCTGGCAGCCGAGGCAGTACCCGAACACGGAGTTGAGGAAGGCGGCGATGAACGCCAGCCCCGCGAAGATCGGCACCGCGAACGGCACGCCGAACAGGGCCAGGATGAGGCCGACCGCGGTCACGAACAGCCCGACGCCCTGGGCGAAGGTCGGCGGCACCGGGTCCTCGAGCTCGGCCGGCGGTGCGAGCCTAGGGCGCACGAGCCTCCGGTAGAGGATGCCGTAGGGGTGGCGCGCCACGCCCGCGAACGCACCCCAGGCGAACAGCAGCGCGATCGCGAGCAGCAGCAGGAACCCGGCGAGGGTCGCCCCGGCCAGCGAGAGCCCGATCACCACGAGCAGCAGCACCGCCGTGATGCCGGCGCTGAAACGCGGGCCGCGGGGGTCGATTCCGGCGGGTGAAGTCATGGCGGTGTCCTTCGGTCAGGCGGCGAGGATGCGGTCGAGCTCGGCGCGCACGTCCGTGAGGCGGGGAGCGCCGCCGATGCGGGCGCGGACGATGCCACGCGCGTCGAGGATGAGCGTGGTGGGGGACTGGAGCAGGTTGAACCGGTTCGCGAGGTCGGGGCGGTGGGTGACATCCACGTCCACGTGAGCGACCCCGGGCAGCTGGTCGGCGAGCCTGCCGAGCACAGCGTGGGTGGTGCGGCACGGGGCGCAGACCTCGGTGGAGAACTGCAGGAGGGTGGCGCCGGAGCCGGCCGCGGCATCCGCGAGTTCCCACACGCTGACGACGGTCTCGTCGCCGCGCGCGCCCCGGACCCGGCCGTTCGTCCCCCGCCAGACCAGGCCGAGCGCGGTCGCGAGCGCGACCACGCCCACGAGCACGAGCGCGATCACGATGGGCGACATGCAGTGACGATATTCCCGTGCGCGGCACGGTTGCGGGTTGTGACGAAGCGTTACAGCGGAGTGGCGGTCGGCGCTTGTCGGCGCCGGTCGTTATCGTGGAGGCCGTGCCTGAAGAGACCCCAGCCCCCACGCCCGAATTCCGTTCAGATGTCACCGTGGAGCTGGTGCGGTCGAGCGCCCACGACTCGGACGTGCTGTTCGCCGCGCGGGTCTCGACCCAGGGCGAGCAGACGCTCGAGGCGGCCCAGGCCTCGGAGGACACGGATGCCGAGGACAAGCGCGCCCGCGGCCTCATCAACTACCTCATGCGCGACCGCCACGGCTCGCCGTTCGAGCACAACTCGATGACCTTCTACGTGCAGGCGCCGATCTTCGTGTTCCGCGAGTTCATGCGGCACCGCATCGCCTCCTACAACGAGGAGTCGGGCCGCTACCGGGAGCTCAAGCCGGTGTTCTACGTGCCCGCGCCGGAGCGCAACCTCGTGCAGGTGGGCAAGCCCGGGGCATACGACTTCCTGCCCGGCACGCCCGAGCAGACCGAGCTGGTGCAGGCCGAGGCGCGCGCCCAGTCGATCGCCGCGTTCGAGAGCTACCAGCGGATGCTGGAGGCCGGCATCGCCCGCGAGGTCGCCCGCATCGTGCTCCCGCTCAACATCTACTCGTCGATGTACGTCACGCTCAACGCGCGCTCGCTCATGAACTTCATCTCCCTGCGCACCAAGCGCGAGGGCAGCCACTTCCCCTCCTTCCCGCAGCGCGAGATCGAGATGGCGGCCGAGAAGATGGAGGACTTCTTCGAGCAGCTGATGCCGCTCACCCACGCCGCGTTCAACGGTAACGGCCGCGTCGCGCCGTAGCGTTCGCTGCGCGCGCTCACGGACATCTCTGGATGCCGTCGGCGCGTCGCGCTTCAACTACGGCGTGTCACCACTCACGTCCGTCACCACGCGCGTCGTTATCCCCAGATTTGCCGACGCGCATCATCTCGGCTCGCCTCGAAGCCACGATTGACGGATGCGATCGGTCGCCACGGTGCTGAATGCCTGCGGGGGAGTCGCCCACCTGCACACGCTCCGCGCGGCCGGGCTCGGCGACGACCGGATCCGCCGCGCGGCACACCGTGGCGAGATCAGGCGCCTGAGGCAATCCATCTACGCGACCACCGACGCCCATCCCGCCATCCTGCGAGCCGCGATGCTCGGCGGCCGGGTGGCAGGCGCGACGGCCGCGCCGTTCCATCACCTCTGGACCCCGCCCGACGTTCCCTTCACTGTCGAGGTGAGCCGATCCGCGAAGGTCATGGTCCCGTCGGACGTGCGGGTGATGTGGCGGCGGGGGTCCCGAACGTTGAGTCAAAGTCTTGGAGTCGCTCCGCTGACGGACACGATCCGGCAGCTCGCCGTCACCCAGCCCGCCCCGTTCGTGGTGGCCGTTCTCGATTCGGCGTTGCGCTCGACCGCAATAACGATGTTTGAGCTCGAGGAGATCGCGCTCTCCGTCCCGTCGAAGTACCGATGGCCGTTTCAGGTAGCCGATGGGCGTCCGGATTCGGGATCGGAGAGCGTCGCTCGCGCGATTCTGCTTCGCGACGGAATCGTCGCGGTGCCGCAGGTCCGCGTGCCGCTCACCGACCTGGATCGACTGGATCTCCTCGTCGGGGACCGCCTCGTCGTCGAATGCGACAGCGAGGCGCATCACGGGTCGCCCGAGCAGCGGGTCCGCGACCTGCGCCGGGACGCGGCGCTCGCCGCCCTGGGGTTCATCGTGCTGCGCTTCGACTACCGCCAGGTGCTCTTCGAGCCAGATGCGGTGCGCGCGGCCGTGCGCGGATACGTCTCGCGCGGGTTGCATCTGGACCCCGAACGCGCGTGGTGACGGACATCCGCGAAGACGCGCCGCTCGCCGCCGCGCCCACACGGCGTGTCGCGCTCGCCGTCCGTCAGCGCGCGCATCCCCACCCGCCGCGGCCGACACCGCGCAGGCGATAACCTGTACTCCGTGCCAGACATCCAGAATCCCTTCGGCCAGGTGCTCGTCGCACTCGTCACGCCGTTCACTGCGGACGGTGAAGTCGACTGGGCCGGCGTCGAGAAGCACATCGACGACGTGATCACCGCGGGGGCCGACGGCATCGTCGTCACCGGCACGACCGGCGAGACCTCCACGCTCACCGATTCCGAGAAGCTCCGGCTGGTCGAGGTGGGCAAGTCCGTCGCCGCGGGGCGCGCCAAGATCATCACCGGCGGCGGCTCGAACGAGACCGCGCACGCCATCGAGCTCTACAAGCACAGCGAGGCCGCCGGCGCGGACGGCGTCATGATCGTCACGCCGTACTACAACAAGCCCACGCAGGCCGGCGTGCTCACGCACTTCCGCATGATCGCGGACGCGACCGACCTGCCGGTCATCCTTTACGACATCCCCGGCCGCACCGGCATCCCGATCCGCTACGAGACGATCCTCCGCGCTGCCAAGCACCCCAACATCGTGGCGATCAAGGATGCCAAGGGCGACTTCGCCGAGGTCAGTCGCGTGCTCAACAACACCGACCTGCTCTACTTCTCCGGCGACGACACCAACGTGCTGCCGCACCTCAGCATCGGCGCGTCCGGCCTGATCGGCGTCACCGCCAACATCGCCCCCGCGCCGTACCGGGTGATCGTGGATGCCGTCAACCGCGGCGACCTCACCGCCGCCACGGCGGCGCACAAGCAGCTCGAGCCCCTCGTGCGCGCCGTCATGACCCACGTGCCCGGCACCGTCGCCGCCAAGTACCTGCTCCACGGCCTCGGCCGCATCGAGAGCCCGCGCGTGCGGCTCCCGCTCGTCGGCCCCGAGGACTACGAGGCCGCCCAGATCGAGGACGACTTCGCCCTCGTGGGCGAGATCCCCGGTGTCGACCTCAGCAACTTCCGCCCCGATCGCAACGCCGCCGCCGGGGGCGCTCTGCCCAAGGTCGCCGGCACAACCCGTTAGGCACACATGAACTCGCCCGTGTACGAACCGCGAACGCTCCAGCCGGGCACCCTCCGCGTGATCCCCATCGGGGGTCTCGGCGAGATCGGGCGCAACATGAC
>JAODAU010000386.1 GCA_025463615.1 Microbacteriaceae bacterium
GTTCTGCGAGACCGGGGCGTTCGATATCGAAGAGAGCCGGGAGGTGCTGCTGGCCGGGCGCGCCGCGGGCCTCGGCATCCGGGTGCACGGCAACCAGCTCGGACATTCGGGCGGCGTCGCGCTCGCCGTCGAGCTCGGCGCGGCGAGCGTCGACCACTGCAACTACCTCAGCGCTGCCGACCTCGACGCCCTCGCGGGTTCCGACACCGTCGCGACCTTCCTGCCCGCCTGCGACCTCTCCACCCGCCAGCCGTTCGGCCCGGCGCGCGAGCTGCTGGATGCCGGGGGCCGCATCGCCCTCGCCACCAACTGCAACCCCGGCTCCTCGTACACCACGTCGATGGCGTTCTGCGTGTCGACGGCGGTGCTGCAGATGGGCCTCACGATCGACCAGGCGGTGCACGCCGCGACGCGCGGCGCCGCACACTCCGTCGGGCGCGAGGATGTCGGCGTGCTGCGCGTGGGCGCCCCGGCCGACCTGCAGGTGCTCGACGCGCCATCCGTCGCCCACCTGGCCTACCGGCCCGGGGTGCCGCTCACCGCCGGGGTGTGGCGGGGCGGCATCCGGGTGGCGTGAGCCGTTCTTGCCGGGCCCTTACGGCAGGATATGGCCGCCGGTCGTGAACAGGCGGTACCACTCCTCGCGGGTGAGCGGCACTTCCGAGCCGGCCGCGGAGTCGCGGAGGTGCTCCACGCTGGTGGTGCCGAGCACGACCTGCATGTTCGCGGGGTGACGGGTGATCCAGGCTACCGCGATCGCCGAGGTCGGCACGTCGTACTTTGCGGCCAGCTCGTCGATGGCCGTGTTCAGCTCGGCGAAGTTGTCGCGGTCGCCGAGGAAGGTGCCGTCGAAGAAGTCCTTCTGGAACGGCGACCACGCCTGCAGGGTCATGTCGTTGAGGCGCGAGTAGTCGAGGATGCCGTTGTCCCGCACCACGGACTGGTCGAGTCCGGCCATGTTGGCCGCGACGCCCTGCGCGATGATCGGCGAGTGCGTGATGCTCAGTTGCACCTGGTTGAAGGCGAGCGGCTGGCGCACGCTCTTCTTCAGCAGCTCGACCTGGCCGGGGGTGTGGTTGGAGACGCCGAAGTTGGTGACCTTGCCGGCCTGCTGCAGCTCGTCGAACGCTGCCGCGACCTCGTCGGGCTCGACCAGTGTGTCGGGGCGGTGCAGCAGCAGCACGTCGAGGTGGTCGAGGCGCAGCGCCTCCAGCGACTCGTCGACGGTGCGCAGGATGTGCTCGCGCGAGAAGTCGAAGTAGCCGGGGCGGATGCCCACCTTCGACTGCACGATCACGCGCTCGCGCTCGGCAGGCGTGAAGGTGATCGCGTCGCCGAAGCGGCGTTCGCAGCCGTGGCGCTCGTCGCCGTAGATGTCCGCGTGGTCGAAGACCGTGATGCCGGCGTCGAGCGCGGTGCCGACCAGGGTGCGGATCTGCTCGTCGTCGAGCGGGCTGATGCGCATGAGGCCGAGCACGACATTGGATGCCTCGAGCGTGGTCTGGGGGAGTGCGAGTGTCTTCATGCCCCCATTCTCCTCTCCGGGCTTCCTCGGTTTGAGTTAGGCAGGCTAATTAGGTAGCCTAAAGAAATGGACAGCACGGACAGCACGGACGACCTGGGCGCGGAGGTGCGCGGCGGCGTCGGTCGCCTGTACCGCCGACTGCGCGCGGAGCGCGCGGACGACACCTGGAGCGACACCCAGCTCTCGGTGCTCGTGCACCTGCTGCGGCGCGGCCCGCAGACCCTGCGGGAGCTGAGCGACCGCGAGCGCGTCAGCCCGCCCTCGATGAACCAGGCCGTGAACGCGCTGGCCGCGGCCGGCTTCGTCGAGCGAACCCCCGATCCGGGCGACGGTCGGCGCGTGCTGGTCGGCGCCACCGGGGAGGGGATGCGCGTGGCATCCGAGCTCCGCCGCCGCCGCAACGCGTGGCTGGACGCGCGGCTCGACGCGCTCACCGCCGCCGAACGGGCGACGATGCTCGAGGCCGCGCGCATCCTGCGCAGGATCGCGGAAGAGTGAGCGCCGACGCGACGGCGACGCACGGCGGCACGTTCCGCTCCCTCCGCATCCCGAACTACCGCATCTGGGCCTCCGGCGCGATCGTCTCCAACGTGGGCACCTGGATGCAACGCACCGCCCAGGACTGGCTCGTGCTCACCCAGCTCAGCCACCACAACGCCACCGCGGTCGGCACCGTGCTCGCGCTGCAGTTCGGCCCGCAGGTGCTGCTGCTGCCCGTGACCGGCCTCGCCGCCGACCGGCTCGATCGGCGCAAGCTCCTCATGGCGACGCAGGGCGCGATGGGCACGCTCGCCCTGGTGCTCGGCATCCTCACGGTGACGGGGGTCGTGCAGCTGTGGGAGGTCTTCGTGTTCGCCGGCCTGCTCGGCTGCGTCACCGCCTTCGACTCGCCCGCGCGCCAGACCTTCGTGGCCGATCTCGTGCCGCGCGAGAACCTGTCCAACGCGGTCGCGCTCAACTCCAGCTCGTTCAACCTGGCGCGCTTCATCGGCCCCGCGGTCGCCGGCGTGCTGATCGCCTCGATCGGCACGGGCTGGGTGTTCCTGATCAACGGCGTCACGTTCGCCGCGGTGCTCTGCTCGCTGGTACTTTTGCACCGGGATCGGCTCTTGCCGGTGGAGCGGGCGCCGCGCAAGCCGGGCGACTTCGTGGACGGATTCCGCTACATCCGTCATCGCCCCGACCTCATCGTCATCCTGGTCATGTACTTTCTCATCGGAACGTTCGGGGCGAACTTCCCGATCTTCCTGACCACCATGTCCACGACGGTGTTTCACGCGGGCGCCGACGCCTACGGCGTGCTGAGTTCGGTGATGGCGATCGGCTCCGTCACCGGCGCGCTGCTCGCGGCCCGTCGTTCCCGCCCGCGCATCAGCCTGCTGCTCGTCGGCACGGCGGTGTTCGGGGTGAGCCTGGGGCTCGCCGCGGTGATGCCCACGTACTGGTTGTTCGCGGTGTTCCTCGTGGTGGTCGGCATCTCGGTGCAGTCGTTCCTCACCACCGCGAACGGCACGGTTCAGCTCTCCACCGATCCCGCGATGCGTGGTCGCGTCGTCTCGATCCTGGTCGTCGTGGCACTGGGCGGCACTCCCATCGGAGCTCCTCTCGTGGGCTGGGTGGCGGACACGTTCGGCGCGCGCTGGTCGCTCGGGGTCGGGGCGGCATCCGGCATCCTCGCGGCCGGCGTCGCCGTGCTGTATCTCGTTCGCTATCGCCATGGCCGCGAGCCCGTCTTAGAGGATTCTGGGAGCGCCGCCGGAACGGTGGGGGCATGACCCGCAGCCTCACCGCACCCGTCGTCGCCAGCAAGGTTCCCGAGATCATGGCACTGTTCTGGGTGGTGAAGGTGCTCACGACCGGGATGGGGGAGACCACCTCCGATTTCTTCGTGCGCACCATCGATCCCGTTGTCGCCGTCGCCGGCGGATTCGTTCTGTTCGCCGTCGCCCTGGTGTTGCAGTTCGCGGTGCGCCGCTACATCCCGGTGGTCTACTGGTTGGCGGTGGTGATGGTGAGCGTGTTCGGCACCATGGCAGCGGATGTCACCCACATCGTGCTCGGGGTGCCCTACGCGGTCTCGACTGTCGCCTTCGCCGTCGCGCTGGTCGTCGTCTTCCTGCCCTGGCATCGCATGGAGGGCACGCTCTCCATCCACAGCATCACGACCCGCCGTCGCGAGCTGTTCTACTGGGCCGCCGTGCTGGTGACGTTCGCCCTCGGGACCGCGACCGGCGACCTGACCGCGACCACGTTGCACCTCGGATACCTCGCCTCGGGTGTGCTCTTCGCGATCGTGATCGCGGTGCCTTTCGTGGCCTGGCGCTGGTTCGGCCTGAACGCGGTGGCGGCATTCTGGTTCGCCTACATCGTCACCCGCCCGCTCGGCGCCTCGTTCGCGGACTGGATGGGCGTGAGCCACGCGCGCGGCGGCCTCGACTGGGGAACCGGGCCGGTGAGCCTCGTGCTCGCGGCGATCATCGCGGTGCTGGTCGTGGTGATGGCCGTGCAGCACCGCCGTGTGGCGCGCGTGCAGCTTTCCTAGGCGGCGTTCCATCCTGCTCTGGGGGCGCTGTGCGGGGGTGCGGTCGGGTCGGTCACGATGAGGCTCACGCGGCGCGGACACTCGCGACCCCCTTCGCGGGTGCGGGGAGCGGTGTCTGCTCAGGGTCGAGGGAGCGCGGCGGAACCACGAAATAGTCGGCTCCCGTTCGCGTCACTTGCCAGCCGTTGTTGTGGATCAGCAGGTGATGATGCCGACAGAGCAGCACCCCGTCGGCGACGTCGGTCCGACCGTGTTTCTCGTACCACGGGTCGATGTGGTGGGCCTCGGTCCAGCTGGGTGGGCGGTCGCAGTCGGGAAACCGACACCCGCCGTCGCGCGCCTCGAGCGCCGTTCGTTGCCGTGAAGTGAAAAGTCGTTGCGAGCGGCCGAGGTTCAGGACTTGGTCGCCGTCCTCGTCGAAGAGAATCGGGACGAACCCGTCGGCGCAGAGGTGCCGCTCGGCGGTGGCGATGCTCACCGACGCGGACTGCCCCTCGAAGTGCGCCGCACCGGCCCGTCGGTCGAGGTCGCGGGCGGTGACGTGCAGCCGCACGGTGGGCTTGTGAGAACCGACGACGTGAGAAGAATCGCCGGCGACCCCGAGCTTCACCAGTTCGACGAGGGCGTCGAGCGCGATCTGCGGGGTCGTGCGGGGGTCATCGACGAGTCGTTGAGCGTGGTCTCGGGATGTCGGGTCGACGAACCGCGGACCGCCACGGCGCGGCGACGTGGCAGCGTCGATCGCGGCGGTCAGCCCCGCTGCCGATTCGGGATCGAGGACCCCGGAGATGCGCGTGGTTCCGTCAGGCTGCGGATAGAGGTGCAGGCACCGTTTCTCCCGCAGCGCCTCCTCGCGCCCGGCAATACCGGCCTCGTCAAGGCGGTCGCGGACCTGACGAGCGCGGGCCGCGAGTTTCTCCTCGCTGAGCGTGGCGGCCTCGCGAATCAGCCCGGTTGCCGCGTCCCGCAGCAGATCGTCGGCCGCGTCAAGCCCAGTGAGCGCCGCGCGGATCAAGTCCGCCGCACCCATCGGGAGCGTTCGCCCGGCAACGGCCTCGTTGACAGAGCGCATCCACTCCGCGACCGGCGACACGCCCGGCAAAGCACCTGGCGCAGCAGTCGCGGCATCCATCAAGTTGCCGACCCTCACCAAGGTGCCGGCCTCGCGGCGGCTGAGGCCGGTGACCTGCTGCACGAGCTGCTCCGGCGTGCGCGCGCCGGTGCGTTGTGCGAGCCCGTCGGAGCCAAGTTCGGCGCGCGAGCGGCGCGCGGTGATGCCCGCCATCTGGGCCAGCCGCAGGTCGGCGGTGCGCCGCACCTCGGCGAAGTGCCGCTGGAACGCGACGAGATCCGCATCCGAGAGCTCGCCATCGACCGGCGGCGTGAGCTGTGCCCACGCTGCCGCCGCGGCGACGAACTCGGAAAGGTGATTCATGCCTCTATTTTCCCACACCCAGAACGCAGATACTAACGTGACCACAAATCTGTGGACAACTGCTCGAAAATCTGTCTCTGTGAGGGAGAGGAGCCGGGGACAGCCACGTGAGGTCTCGACGAACTCGACCCGCCTGATTCGCGGGGCCCCTTCGAAAGCCTTCCCCACCGAGCCGCCGGCCGATTCTTACGAATCGTCCGGACTGCGCGGCGTGGGCCCAGGTCCCGGTGACACGGCGAGCGGGTCGGGGTCTTACACCCGAGAGACAGGTTTGGCCAGGCAAGCGACGCATAGCAGATTCGCCGCCGGAAGTCTCTCGGGAGGAAGACCCCGACCCGTTCGCCCACCAGACCAAGTAGCGACGACCCCTCCGCTCTAACGATGAGCCCGCTCGAGCGACCTCCCGCCCAGCGGACTCTCCGCCAGCGGCAACACCTCGGGCGCCCCGAACACCAGGCTGAGCAGTGCGACCGTGATCGCCCCGCCGCAGAGCACGCCGGCCAGCACCAGCAGCTGGAACTGTGCGGCGACCAGCGGCGACGCACCGGCGAAGACCGCGCCCACGAACGATCCGGGCAGGGTGACGATGCCGGTGGTGCGCGTCTGGTCGGTCGACGGAATGAGGGCCGTGGATGCCGCAGACCGCACCGCCCGCAGCGCCGCGCGCCTCGGCGTCGCCCCCACCGACAGCCACGCCTCCACCTCGTCGCGCTGCGCCACGAGCAGGCTCCCCAGCGAACGCCCCATCAGGGTGGACACCGTCATGGCGTTCCCGACGATGATCCCGCCGACGGCGAGCACGTAGCGCGGCGCGAACTGCACCGCACCGGTGAGGAAGATCGCGGCTGTCGGCACGGAGGAAGCGATCACGATCGTGCCGGCGATCGGCAGCAGGAACCGCCGTGCGACGCGGAGGCGGCGGAACACGACCCAGGTCGCCGCGACAACCATGACGAGGAGGAACAGCGCGACCCAGCGCACGTCGCTGATCACCCCGTTGAGGATGATCGTCAGCACGCCGAGCTGGAGGGCCGCGCGCGCGATCGCCCAGGGCTGCAGCCACGGGTGCTCAAGGCGCAGCGCGAGCACGATCCCGAGGGTGATCGCGGCGAGCACGGCGACGGCGACGAGGGTGAAGACGACGGTCACGGCATCCTCTCCCTCACAGCTCGCTTGCCCGGCCTCGATTACACCACGTCGGCTCCCAGGAGAAATTTCTTAGAGCCGGGCTGGTTGAATCGGGCATGGCCAACGACACGGATCGCGTTCCCCTGCAGCACCCGGACGAACCTCATCGCGAGGGCGTCGCGCAGCGCCTCAACTGGCTGCGCGCCGGCGTGCTCGGGGCCAATGACGGCATCGTGTCGGTCGCGGCCATCGTGGTCGGCGTGGCCGGTGCGACGGCTGCGAATGCCCCGATCCTCACGGCCGGCGCCGCGGCGCTGGTGGGTGGGGCGATCTCGATGGCGCTGGGGGAGTACGTCTCGGTGAGCGGCCAGCGTGACAGCGAGCGGGCGCTCATCGCGAAGGAGAAACGCGAGCTGGAGGAGACCCCGGAGCAGGAGCTGCTCGAGCTCGCCGGCCTGTACCGGGCCCGCGGGCTCAGCGATCAGACGGCCATGCAGGTGGCCAAGGAGCTGACGGCGAAGGATGCCCTGGCCGCCCACCTGTCGGCCGAACTCAACATCGACCAGAACGATGTCGTGAGCCCGTGGCACGCGGCGTTCGCGTCCGCCGTGGCCTTCCTCGTCGGCGGGATCGTGCCGCTGCTGGTGATCCTGCTGACGCCGCAGCCGGTGCGGGTGGTGCTGACGTTCGTCATCGTGCTCCTGGCACTGGCCGCGACCGGTGTCGTCGGCGCCCGGCTCGGGGGGAGCCGGCCCGCGCGGGCCGCCCTCAGGGTCGTGATCGGCGGCGCGCTCGCGCTGGCCGCCACCTTTACGATCGGCGCTGTGCTGGGCACGACGGGGGTCGGCGGATGACCCGGATCGGGGCACCCGGGCCGTCTGGGTGATTTCTTAGAAAGGTCTTGTTCTGCTCGTACCCCTCGGGAAATGGATCCGTGGCTCGTTCTCGGGAGGCTCATAGCAGGCTCATGGGTTCGACGGCGACGCTGGTGTGAGGGAGGTGGGAACGATGAGCGCGACGACAGTGCGCAGGCCGATGGCGGATGCCCGGCCCGGCGCCCCGCGCGACCGGCGCCGCGAGTACCGCGCGCGCCTGCGCCGTTCCGACCTCATGGTCGCTGCGCTCTGGGCCTCGGCGGCGGCCGCCGTCGCGATGTTCCTCGCCTACGGCGGCGCGGGCGACTTCGGCACGGCCGCAGAGACGGTGACGAGCATCGGCATCGTGGCCGGCCTCGTCGGCACCGACTTCATCCTCGTCATGCTTGTGCTCGCCGCGCGCGTGCCGTTCATCGACCGCACGATCGGGCACGACCGGGCCATCGGCGTGCATCGCTCGCTCGGCAAGCCCGCCCTCTATCTGCTCCTGGCCCACGGCCTCCTGCTGCTGGTCGGGTATGGCATGAGCTCCGGCATCACCGCGATCGCGGAGATCGGGCCGATGCTCGCCATCCCGGACATGCCGCTCGCGTTCATCGGGCTCGGCCTGCTCATCGCCGTGGTCGTGACGTCTCTCGTCGCCGTGCGCCGCCGGTTCAGTTACGAGGCCTGGCACCTCGTGCACCTGCTCAGCTACGCGGCCGTGCTCTTCGCCGTGCCGCACCAGCTGAGCGTGGGCGGCATCTTCGCGCAGGGCACGTTCGAGCGCGCCTACTGGGTCGCGCTCTACGTGCTCGCGTTCGGCTCGATCGCCACGTTCCGGCTCGCGGAGCCGCTGCTCTCCAGCATCCGTCACCGGGTGCGCGTCGGCGCCGTCGAGACGGTCGCGCCGGGTGTCGTGTCGATCACGCTCTCGGGTCGGCACCTCAGGTCGCTGCGCTCCGCGGGCGGCCAGTTCTTCGTCTGGCGGTTCTGGACCGGGCGCACCTGGTGGCACTCGCATCCCATCTCGCTGTCCGCGGTGCCGACCGACGGCACGGCCCGCATCACGGTGCGCGACCTCGGCAGCGGGAGCAGTGCGATCAGCCGGGTGCCGGTGGGGACGCCGGTGTGGTTCGAGGGGCCCTACGGGGTCTTCACGGATTCCGGGCGCACCGCCCCGAAGCTCGCAGTCGTCGTCGCCGGGATCGGCATCACCCCGGTGCGCGCGTTCCTCGAGGACTCCGACCTGCGCCCCGGCGAGGCGACTCTGCTGCTCCGCGCCTCGACGCGGGAGGAGACGTACCTCTGGGACGAGGTTCTCGAGCTGGCGCGGGCGAAGGGCGCGCGTCTCTACACGATGGTCGGCCCGCGCGCCGAGGGGGCCCGCGGCTGGATGACGGCCGAGGATGCCGCGCGCGGCGTCACCCTGCGCAGCGTGTTCCCCGACCTCGCGAACTCTGACCTCTATGTCTGCGGCCCGACCGGCTGGCTCGAGCTGGTCGAGGCCCAGGCGCGGGCACTCGCAGTGCCCGAGCATCAGCTCCACACGGAAAGGTTCGACTGGTGAGAATCCGCGCGACACTCGGCGGCATCTTCGCTTCTGTGGCGGTGCTCGTCATCGGCTGGCAGTTCGGGGCGGCCGCGGCATCCAGCCACACGGCGACGACGTCGACCGGCAACGCCGGCACGTCGACCGGGACCTCCTCGGGCGGGACCTCCTCGGGCGGGGCCTCCTCGGGCGGGACCTCGTCGGGCTCCCTCAAAGACGGCACGTACGACGGCACCAGCGAGTCGACGCGCTTCGGCAACGTGCAGGTCGAGGTCGTCGTCTCGGGCGGCAGGATTACGGATGTGAAGGCGCTCCAGCTCACGGACGACGGCGGTCGCTCGGTGCAGATCAGCAACTACGCCGCGCCCATCCTGCGCAGCGAGGTGCTCAAGGCGCAGTCGGCGAGCGTGGACAGCGTGAGCGGCGCCACCTACACGACGGACGGCTACCTGCAGTCGCTGCAGTCCGCGCTCGACAAGGCGAAGGCATGAGCACCACGTTCAGCACGATGGGTACCGTCGCCTCGCTCGAGGTGCGCGGGGAGTTCGCGGCGGTCGAGGCGCTGCGCGCGGTGTTCGACGAGCTGGAGGCGCGCTTCTCGCTGTACGACGGCGAGAGCGAGCTGTCGCGCATCGCGGCGGGCGCGCTGGCGCTGCCCGATGCGAGCCCCGACCTGCTCGCGGTCTACGAGTCCGCGCTGGAGTGGCGCCGGCTCACGGATGGCGCGTTCACGCCGCACCGGCCAGACGGTGTGGTCGACCTCGACGGCGTCGTGAAGGCGCTCGCGATCGACCGTGCGGCCGGGCTGCTGCCGACGGATGCCGCGTGGTGCCTCAACGTGGGCGGCGACATCCTCACGAACGGGTCGCCGTGGCGACTGGGTATCGTGGACCCGCTCGACCGCGGCGCGATCCTCTGCGCGGTGGACCTGGTGGGCACGCGCCGTGCGCTCGCGACGTCGGGCACCAGCGAGCGCGGGGAGCACGTGTGGCGCACGCGGGATGCGGCATCCGCCCCCTTCACGCAGGTCTCGGTGCTCGCGGGCGACGTGGTCACCGCCGACGTGCTCGCGACGGCGATCCTCGCCGGGGACGAGGCGGCGCGCGACCAGCTGTGCTCGCGGTTCGACATCGACGTGCTGACGGTGGACCGGGCGGGTTCCCTCGCGGCGACTCCCGGCCTGCGGGCCGCGCTCGCCGCCTGACCTCTCCTCCACAGGCTCGTCTCTCCACGGTTCGCCTGTTAGCCCCGCGGGCCACTCGCGTCGCTGGCTACCTTCGCAGCCATGACACGAGCCAGCCACCGCTTCCGGCCGCACCACGGCATCCGCACGCGCGTCGCATTCGCCGCCCTCCTCGCCCTCGCGCTGAGCCTCGGCGGCGCCGTGCTGATCGCGCAGCCCGCGCACGCCGCGGGCATCGGCGTCGGCTGGGACTTCGATCGCAACTCGCACCTCGGCGCGTACACGGTGCCGGGCGGCAACGCCTACTGCCTCAACCCGGGCCTGCCACCGGCGACCGCCGCGACCTCGGACGCCGGCATCGTCTCGTCGTTCACCTCCGCGGGCCCGACCGCGGGACGCAATGTCGTCACGCTCGGTGCAGCGACCCTCGCCAGGATCAACTACCTGGTGACGACGTACGGGCAGACCACCGACCGGGATGTCGCGTCCGCGGTGGCCATGGCTGTGGCGACCACCGCGAACCCCGCCGCCTATGCCGCCCACACCGCGCCCTGGGGCGACGACTTCTATGTGCACTACATGCCGGCTGCGGACTTCGCGCGGGTGAAGGCTCTCGCCGCGCAATTCCGCGCGGAGGCCGCGGCGGTGACGCCTGGTGTCGCCGAGTCCGCGGCCATGTCCCTCTCGATGGGCGCGGACAACTCCGCAGGCGCGCTGAGTGTGACCGCACTCGCCCCGCCGTCCGCCCCGGCCACGATCACCCTGGCGAACGGCGTCTTCGTCGCAACCGGCACGTCCACCTTCGTCGGGACGGCGACCGCGGGGATGTCGCGGCCGATCCGGGCGGTCGCGCCGGCCGGGTCCGCGCACTACCGGGTCTCCGCGCACGCGGACTTCACCGGCGGCGGTGGCGTCGCCGGCGCCGTGCATCTCTGGACCACCCCCGGGCGCCAGGCCCTCGCGACGCCCGGGGGTTCGGCGCCGGGCTCGTTCGCGGCGGACGCGCGCGACGCGGTCGACCGCAGCGCTCTGTTCGCGCCCGTCGTGACGACGCAGGTCGCGAGTCCGACGCTCGCCCGCGGGCAGCGGTCGATTGACACCGTCACGTTCGCCGCCACCTCGTTCGTCGATCCGGTCAGCGGGGCGAAGGTGCAGAACGCGTGGCCGTCGACGACGGCCGGACCGGTCGCCGTGACGGCCAGCGGCATCCTCTACGGCCCTGCGGCGCAGCCGGTCGCGGCGTCCGCGGCGCCACCGGCGGGCACCCCCATCGCCGCGCGCGCGACCGTGAGCGGCGGTCCGGGCGCGCACGCGGCGACCGCCGACACCACCGCGACGGCCGGCGGCTACTACACCTGGGTCTGGATCATCCAGGCGGCGGACCAGGATCCGGCGACGCGGGCGCTGCTCCCGCCCGACTACCGCTTCGCGGACGGCTTCGGCGTGGCGGCGGAGGGGCAGTTCACCCCGGCGCGGCACGGGTTCACCACGCGGCTCGCGTCCTCGGTGGTCGCGGCGTGCGGGACGGTGACGGATCGGCTCACCCCGGCCGACGGGGAGTGGCTGCGTGCGGCGGACGGCAGCGTCATCCCGGTCACGCTCACGGGACGCGTCTATCGCACTGCCACCCAGCCCGCGCGATCCACGACAGTCCCTGCCGACGCCCGACTGATCGGCACGGTGAACCAGGTGCTCGTGGCGCCAGGAGCCGTGACCTCGGCGCCGCTCGACGTGGGATGCGAGCCCGGCTACGTGACCGTGCAGTGGAGCGTCGAACCCGCGGCGCAGCCGGAGCAGTTCCGTGCGCTCGTCGAGCCGTGGTCCGACGACTTCGGGGTGCCGGATGAGACGGCGCGCGTCGCCGCTCCGCAGAAGCAGCTCGCCTCGACCGGCGTCTCGCCGAACCGCGGGCTGGTCGCCGGGGCGTTCACGATGATCGCCACGGGGATCGTGCTCGTGGCGCGACGCCGGCCGCGCAACTAGAGTCGGCCGGGCGACATGAGTCGACACGACGAGAGGGCAGCGCATGCGCACATTCACCGGACTCGACGACCTGGCGGATGCCGCGGGCACCGACCTCGGCACCAGCGACTGGATCCTCGTGGACCAGGCCCGCATCGACGCGTTCGCCGAGGCCACCGGCGATCGCCAATGGATCCACACCGACCCTGTGCGGGCCGCGGACGGCCCGTTCGGCGGCACGATCGCGCACGGTTTCCTCACGCTGTCGCTGCTGCCGGCCTTCTTCTCCGAGCTCTACCGGGTGGAGGGGCTCGCGATGTCGATCAACTACGGCCTCAACCGCGTTCGGTTCGTCTCGCCGGTGCTCTCCGGCTCACGGCTCCGGGCACACAGTCGCGTCGTGTCCGTCGACCGCATCGACGGCGGCGCGCAGTGCGTGATCGAGTCCACGATCGAGATCGAGGGACGCGAGAAGCCGGCCTGCGTCGCCGAATCGGTGGTGCGGTTCGTCGGCTAGGGGGTCGCGTTCTCGCGCGCTCTCAGGTCCTTGCGCAGGATCTTTCCCGCCGACGACTTCGGGATCGCGTCGATGAACTCCACCTGGCGCACCTTCTTGTGCGGTGCGACGTGCTCCGCCACGAACGCCATGACCTCGTCCTCGCTCAGCTCGGCGCCGGGCTGCCGCACGACGAAGGCCTTCGGCACCTCCTCGTGGTCGGCGTCATGGGCGCCGACCACCGCGACATCCGCCACCGCCGGATGCGACAGCAGCAGGGCCTCGAGTTCCGCGGGCGCCACCTGGTAGCCCTTGTACTTGATGAGCTCCTTGAGCCGGTCGACGATCGTGACGTAGCCGTCTGCGCTCACCGTGGCGATGTCTCCGGTGTGCAGGTAGCCGTCCTCGTCGATGGTGGCGCGGGTGGCCTCGTCGTTGCCGAGGTACCCCTTCATGATGTTCGGCCCGCGGCATAGCAGTTCGCCTGCGGCGCTGACGCCCGACTCCGGCACCGGGATCTCCTCGCCCGTCTCCGTGTCGATGAGCTTGCACTCCACGTTCGGCAGCGTGACGCCGACCGAGCTGAGCGGCGCGGCCAGGTCGTCCGCGGGGATGGTGTGCGAGACGGGGCTCATCTCGCTCATGCCGTAGCCCTGGGTCACGCGGCATCCGAGCCGGTCGGCCACCGCCTTCGCGAGCGTGGCGTCGAAGGGTGCCGCGCCCGAGACGATGTACTTCATGCTCGAGAGGTCGTAGCTGTCCACGAGCGGGTGCTTCGCGAGCGCGACCGCTATCGGGGGAGCGATGAACGCCCACGTGACCCGCTGGTCCTGGATGATGCGCAGGAACTCCGTGAGGTCGAACCGCGGCATCGTCACCAGGCTCGCCCGCACGGCGAACGCCATGTTGAGCAGCACCGTCATGCCGTAGATGTGGAAGAACGGCAGCACCGCGAGGATGCGGTCGTCCGGGTTCGCGCCCAGGAACCCGAGGCACTGCACCACGTTCGCGACGAGGTTGCGATGCGTGAGGATGACGCCCTTCGGCCGCCCGGTCGTGCCCGAGGAGTACGGCAGCACGGCCACGTGCTCGGCCGGGTCGAAGCGCACGGCGGGGGCGGCGTTGCCCTCCGCCATGAGGTCGCGCAGCGAGGCGAACCCCTCCGCGCCGTCCAGCACCACGATGGCCTCGTCCGGCAGGCCGGCGATCGCGGCCGCCTCCTTCGCGTGGTCGAGGAAGAGCGAGATCGTGAAGATGAGCTTCGCGTGCGAGTCGACCAGCTGCGCCCCCATCTCCTCGCCCGTGTACAGCGCGTTGACGGTCGTGGCGGTGGCGCCGGAGCGCAGGATGCCGTGGAACACCGACGCGAAGATCGGCAGGTTGGGCGAATGCAGGGCCACCACGTCGCCGATCCCGAGCCCGCGTGCCGCGAGCGCCCCGGCGACGAGGCCGATCTGCCCGATCAGCTGGCGATAGCTGGTCTCGGCCCCGGAGGCGCCATCCACGATCGCGACCCTGTCGAGGTCGGCGGCGTCGATGGACGCGAACAGGTAGTCGTAGACGCTGAGATCCGGGATCTCGACGTCGGGCAGCGGTCCCTTGAATGGCACGTGATCTCCTTTGATCGTGTGCCCTCAGTATCGCCCGCAGACGGGCGATCGGCTAGATGTCGAGCGACTCGCCGGGTTCGAGCGGCGTGTACTCGCCGCCGCCCTGCTCGGTGGCCCAGCGCAGGCGGTCGTTGCCCATGCCCTTGCCCGCCACGGAGAGCGTCATCTCGTGCACCGCGAACGCGCGCTTCGGCTTCACCGCGAGCACGAAGTCCATCGCGTCACCGATCTTGAGCCACGGCGCGCCGACGGGTGCGGCGAGCACGTTCACCTCGACGCCCTCGGGGATCGTGTACGAGTCGCCCGGGTAGTAGAGGTCGTCGTTGACGAGCACGCCCACGTTGTCCACGACCGGGATCGACTCGTGGATCACGGCGTGCTTCTCGCCGAAGAACCGCAGGGTGAACGGCTCGACCTCGATGGTGTCGCCGCCGTTCTCGACGGTTATGTCGAAGTCGGTGGCGACGGCCGCGACGCCCGACGGGCCGTAGATCTTCACGCCCGGGTTGCGGTCGACGATGCGGGTGAGCTGGTCGGCGGTCCAGTGGTCGCCGTGCTCGTGGGTGATCACGATGGCCACCACGTCGTTGAGCCCGACGAGCGGGGTGGTGAAGACGCCCGGGTCGATCACGAGGGTCTTCCCGCTCGCATCGATCACCAGGCAGGCATGTTCTTGTTTCGTCACTCGCATGCTCTCGACTGTACTCGCGCTGGAATACCCCCAGGGGGTATAGTGGGCGGCATGATCGACGAACTGAAGAAGCGCGCGCTGCACCGCACCCGTATCCTCGAGGGCCAGATGCGCGGACTCGAGAAGATGATCGAAGCGGAGGACTACTGCATGGACATCATCACGCAGTCCCTCGCCATCCAGAAGTCGCTCGGCAGCCTCAACAAGCTGCTCGTCGAGAACCACCTGCGCACCCACGTGACCGACATGTTCGAGGCCGGCGGCGACGAGCGCGACACCGCGATCACCGAGCTGCTGCGCGTCTTCGAGCTCAGCCAGAATCGGGGCGACAAGTGACCCACGAAAACGCAGGAGATTCTGCCGTCACCGACCATTCGACGATGGATCACGCGCACCACCACCACGAATCTCCTGCGAATTCGGAGCACGGCGAGCACGACCACCACGACATGAGCGGCCACGAGGGCCACGACCCGGGGATGTTCCGCCGCAAGTTCTGGCTCAGCCTGGTGCTCACCGTGCCGACGCTCGTCTTCTCGACCGGGCTGCAGGACATCCTCGGACTCACCGGCCCGCGCTTCCCCGGCAGCCAGTTCATCCCGGCTGCGTTCGGCCTCGTCCTGTTCTTCTACGGCGGTCTGGTCTTCCTGCGCGGCGCCGTCAGCGAACTGCGGTCGCGCCAGCCCGGCATGATGACGCTCATCTCGCTCGCCATCGTCGTGGCGTTCGGCTACAGCGCCGCCGTCACCCTGGGCCTGGAGGGCATGGACTTCTGGTGGGAACTCAGCACCCTCATCACGATCATGCTTCTCGGCCACTGGATCGAGATGTCCGCCGTCATGGGCGCGCAGAACGCGCTCGGCGAGCTGGCGAAACTCATCCCCGACGAGGCCGAGCTCGAGTCGGGCGAGCGCGTCGCCGTGAGCGCGCTCGCCGTCGGCGACCGGTTCGTCGTGCGTCCCGGCTCCGCGATCCCGGCCGACGGCGAGGTGATCGAGGGCGAGTCCGACCTGGACGAGGCGCTCATCACCGGCGAGTCCGCGGCCGTGCGCAAGCAACCGGGCGACGCGGTGGTGGGCGGCAGCATCAACGGATCGGGTTCCCTCACCGTGCGGGTCACCCGCGTCGGTGGCGACAGCGCGCTCGCCGGCATCATGAAGCTGGTCGCCGACGCGCAGGCCAGCAAGTCGGGCGCCCAGGTGCTCGCCGACCGCGCCGCCGCGCTGCTCTTCTACGTGGCGGTCGGCGCGGCGATCGTCACCCTCGCCGTCTGGCTGCTGCTCAAGCCCGACGACCCGGGCTTCGTGCTCGAGCGCGTGGTCAGCGTGCTCGTGATCGCGTGCCCCCACGCCCTCGGGCTCGCCATCCCGCTGGTCTCGCTCATCGCCACGACGAAGGGTGCCCGCGCCGGCATCCTGGTGCGCACCAAGCTCGCGCTCGAGGACGCCCGCACCGTGGATGTCGTGCTGTTCGACAAGACCGGCACGCTCACCGAGGGCAGGCAGGGCGTCGCCGACGTCATCACCGCCGGGGGAGTCAGTGACGCCGAGGTGCTGGCGCTCGCGGCGTCCGTGGAGGGGAGGTCGGAGCATCCGATCGCGCGCGCCATCGTCGCCGAGGCGAAGCAGCGCGGGCTGAAGGTCGCTCGCGCCTCTAAGTTCGCGTCCCTCGCCGGGCGCGGTGCGGAGGCAACGGTCGACGGGGCCACGGTCACCGTCGCCAGCGCGCGGGTGCTCACGGAACGCGGCATCCACCTTCCCGCGGAGCTGGTGCTCGCGAACCGGGAGCTCGCGGCGCAGGGCAAGACCGTGGTGTTCGTGTTCGCCGGGGCCGACGTGCGCGGCCTGGTCGCGCTCGCCGACGTGGTGCGGCCGGAGTCCGCGGATGCCGTGTCCCGCCTGCAGAAGCGCGGCGTGCGGGTGGCGATGCTCACCGGCGATTCGCGTGAGGTGGGCAACTGGGTCGCGTCGCGGCTGGGGATCACCGAGGTGTTCGCCGAGGTGCTGCCCGGCGACAAGGCCGCGGTCGTGTCGAAGCTGCAGCGCGAGGGCAACCGGGTGGCGATGGTGGGCGACGGCGTGAACGACGCCCCCGCGCTCACCCAGGCCGACGTCGGCATCGCCATCGGCGCCGGCACGGATGTCGCCATCGAGTCGGCCGGCATCGTGCTCGCCTCGAGCGACCCGCGCGCCGTCGCCGACGTGATCACGCTGAGCCGCGCGACCTACCGCAAGGAGCTGCAGA
>JAODAU010000394.1 GCA_025463615.1 Microbacteriaceae bacterium
CAACCTCGGCCTGGTGCGCGTGGTCGAGAAGTTCGACTACACGACCGGCAACAAGTTCTCCACCTACGCGACCTGGTGGATCCGCCAGTCGGTGCTTCGCGGCATCGCCGACGCGAGCCGCCTCATCCGCATCCCCGTGCACACCGTGGAGAAGATCGAGAAGCTGGACCGCATCCGCCGCGACCTCGCCGGCGAGCTGGGCCGCGTGCCCACCCTGCTCGAGCTCGCGGATGCCGCCCAGATCAGCACCGAAGAGGTGCTCAAGCTGCAGAACACCGAGCACGACACGGTGTCGCTCGGCCTCCCGATCGGCGAGGACGGCAGCGCGGAACTCGGCGACCTCATCGAGGACACCGACAGCGCGGAGCCGTTCGAGGCGATCGAGATGGACATGCGCCACGACGACATCACGCGTCGGCTGGACGAGCTGCCGCAGCGCGACGCGACCGTGATCCGGCTGCGCTTCGGCCTCGACGGCCGCCAGGCGATGACGCTGGACGAGGTGGGCGAGCTCTACGGCATCACCCGCGAGCGGGTGCGCCAGCTGGAGACCCGCAGCCTCAAGCGCCTGCGTTCGGCCTCGCTGCACTCCTACCTGGGCTAGGGCAGCAGCCCGAGGTCGAGCGCGTCGACGGCGGCCTCGAAGGGGATGTCGTCCGGGCTCTCCGGCGGAACGCCGCGCACCTCGGCGCGCGTGGTCACCACCTCGAAGGTGATTCCCTCGGCTGCCATGGTCGTGCCTCCCGCGCGTTGATGCGAGGTTAGGCGCTGTGGAGGGGCAAGCACAGGACCTTGACTCGGTCGTGCTGCCGACTATCCTCGCGCCGGTCAGTCTTCCGACGTCTTGCCGAGCGCACCGACCTCGTCGGTGAGCTGCAGCCCCTGTGCGCTGTTCGACGAGATCGTCAGCGTCTCGAGCCAGTCGCGGTTGATGGTGGGCATGCGGCCGCCGTTGTAGCGGAAGACGAGCGGGATCGACGGGTCGAGCCAGATCACGCTGCGGCCGTCGCCCACGCTCTGCTCGTCGCGCCAGGAGAAGAAGAAGCTTTCGCCGCGGCGCAGCTTCAGCCCGATCACCAGCTGGAGGTGCGCGAGGACCCGGTCGTCGAAGATGACCTCGATGGTGGGTCCGTACAGAAGCTTGCCCACGGTAGCGCTCCCTGATTGTCGGCTTGCGGCGGTGTGTCGATCATATGTACTTGTGCGCGCGACGCCGCTATTCGAGGTGGATGTCGCCCGGCGCCTTGTCAGGCCGCCACCCCCGCCAGACGGGCTGGCGCAGCCGACCGTCGCTCGTCCATTCGGCGAACTCGACCTCGGCGACGAGGTCCGTGCGCACCCAGTGCGCGTCGCGCGCGTCGGCCGGTGGCACGTCGGTGAGCGACGGGGTCGAGCGGGAGCGCTTCTGCAGCGTCTCGAGGATCTCGTCGAGAACCCGGTCGGTGAAGCCGGTGCCGACGCGGCCGACGTAACGGAAGCCGTCGCCATCCGGAATCCCCAGCAGGAGGGAGCCGATGCCGGATGCCCGGCGCCCGTTGCCGGGGCGCCAGCCGCCCACGACCACCTCCTGGTCGCGGTGGTGCTTGATCTTGATCCAGGAGCGCGACCGTCTGCCCGACTCGTAGCGGCCGTCGCGGCGCTTGGCCACGACGCCCTCGAGGTTCAGGCGCTTGCTCGTGGAGACGGCGTCGGCGAGGGTGCCGACGAAGGCCGGCGGAACCTGCACTGTGTCGTCGCCGCCCGGCCGCACCAGGGCCTCGAGCGCGGCCCGCCGCTCGTCGTAGGTCTTCGCCAGAAGCGACTCCCCGTCGAGCTGAAGCAGGTCGAACACCATGAAGTGCACCGGCACGCTAGCCCGCACGCGCTCGACGTCGCCCGGCCGGGTGAGGCCGTTGCGCTGCTGCAGCAGCCCGAAGTCGGGGGCGCCGCCCTTGCCGAGCGCGACGATCTCGCCGTCGAGCAGGGCGTCGTGTTTGCCGATGTCCGTGGCGAGGGACTGCAGTTCCGGGAACGTGCGCGTCTGGTCGGTGCCGTTGCGGCTGGTGAGCGTGACGCGGCCGTCGCTCACGTGCGCGAGTGAGCGCACCCCGTCCCACTTCATCTCGAACGACCAGTCGCCCTCGTCGCGGATGTCCGCGACGCTGCCGAGGGTGGCGAGCATGGCCTTCGGGGCGGGGAGGGCGGCCGGGCGTTCCGCGACCTCGGGAGCCGCGGCATCCTTCATGCGGTGGATCAGCCAATTGTCGGCGCTGCCGTCGCCGCCGGTGTGGATGAGCGCGAACCGGCGGTCGCCGCCGAGGCCGCCGCCTTTCTTGCCGTGCAGCGTGGCGATGACCTCCTCGCCGTCACGCCACTTCTCGAGGTCGTAGTCGCCGGCGTCCCAGATGGTGACCGTGCCGCCGCCGTACTCGCCCTTGGGGATGGTGCCCTCGAACGAGCCGTACTCGAGCGGGTGGTCCTCGGTCTGCACCGCGAGGTGGTTCTTGTTGGTCTCCGTGGGCACGCCCTTGGGCAGCGCCCAGCTCACCAGCACGCCGTCGTGCTCGAGGCGGAAGTCCCAGTGCAGGTGGCTGGCGTGGTGCTCCTGGATGACGAACGACCGGCCCGAGGACGGCGTGCTCGCCCCGGCGGGCACCGGCTCCGGTGTCTTCGAGGCGTCGCGCTTGCTGCGGTAGATCGAGAGGCGGTCGGAGTCGTCATCCAGCCGCCCGGCCGAGAGCTCGGCGAGCGGATCTCCCCGGCGCTTCACGCGGCGCAGCACCTCGCGGTAGTCGAGCTGGGCGAGGTCCTTCGACGCGAGCTCCCGCCAGGTGCGCGGCGCGGCGACGGTCGGCTCGAAGCGGCCACGCAGCGAGTACGGCGTCACGGTGGTCTTCGAGCCGTTGTTCTGGCTCCAGTCGACGAGCACTTTGCCGACCCGGTTCGACTTCTTCATGTCGCTCACGACGAGGTCGGGACTGTCGGCCTCGAGGGCGCGGGCGAGCTCGTGCGCGACCGCGGACACCTGGTCCGAGGTCTGGCTGCCGTCGAGTGCCGCGTAGAGGTGGATGCCCTTGCTTCCGCTGGTCACCGGCATCGCGTTCAGCCCCATGCCCTCGAGGATCTTCTTCACCGCCCGCGCCACCTCGGCGCACTCGGCGAGGCCCACGCCCTCCCCGGGGTCCAGGTCGAACACGATCCTGTCCGGGTTCTTGCGCGTGCCGGTGCGTCCGAACCGCCACTGCGGCACGTGGATCTCCAGGGCGGCGATCTGCCCGAGCCAGGTGAGCGTGGCGAGATCGTTCACGAGCGGGTAGTCGTTG
>JAODAU010000399.1 GCA_025463615.1 Microbacteriaceae bacterium
GAGACTTCTCGAGAGGGCACGCCGGACTGCTCGAGCACACGGCGGGCGAGGTCGACCTCGAGCACGGCCTGCGCCGCGTAGTCGGACTGCTTCGCACCCCGCAGCTCGGTGGACGTGTAGGTGTTGAAGTCGCAGTAGCCGCAGCGCACCCGGCAGAACGGCACGTGCAGGTACACCCCGAAGTTGCGCTCGGCCGCGCCCTCGGCCGCGCTGGCGGGCAGCAGCCCGTCGGCGGGAGCCGGGTCGGCGATGGGGAGGGCGCTGGGCATCCGTCCATTCTCGCAGTGTCGGCTGTGCCACGATGGTCGGGTGACCTCACCCCGCTACGTTCTCTGGGATGTCGACGGCACCCTCCTCCTCAACGGCGTGAACGCCGGCGGACTCTACACGGAGGCGATCGCCCGCGCGGCCGGTCGCCCGCTGGAGTTCCCGGTGCCGCTCATGCACGGCAAGACCGACGGGCAGATCCTCTGGGAGGCGCTCGACGCGAACGGGCTGTCGCGGGAGCTGCACTCCGCGGCATCCGCCCACCTCGACCAGCTCTCGCTCGAGCGGCACCTGGGCGGCGCGCGGCGCGAGATCGCCCCGGGAATCGCGGATGCCGTGGCCGCCGTCGCCCGCGCCGGCTGGACCAACGCGCTCCTCACCGGCAACTCGGCGGCGCGCACCCGCTACAAGATGGAGGGTGCGGGCCTCGACGGGCTCTTCGACTGGGAGCACTCGTTCTTCGGCGACGTCTCGCCGGTGCGGTCGGAACTCACGCTGCGCGCGGCGTCGACGCTCGCGGGCTCGACCGCGGTCATCATCGGCGACACCCCCGGCGACGGCATCGGCGCGGAGGCGGCCGGCATGCCCTTCATCGCCGTGGCCACGGGCCACTACCCGGTCGCCGAGCTCGAGCAGACCTCCGCCACACTCGTCGTCCCCGACCTGCTCACGGGCCTCCCGGCCACCCTCGCGGCCCTCGCCACCCTCGCCTGACCGCCTCCCCGCCGTCGCCCCCTTCGGAAATTCAGGATTCCGGTCACGGCGGCCCTGCGGCTATCCCGTCTTTTCAGCCGACCGCGTTGCGCGCCTCGACCAAACTCCTGAATTTCCGAATGCCGCTGCAAGGGCACCGTTGCAAATTCAGGACTTTGGCCACGTCCCGCCCCAGCGCGGCCCGCCACTCCGGGTGGACACGCCTGGCACGCCGACCAAACTCCTGAATTTCCGAAGGGGAATCGCGGGGAGGGGTTGTCCGCGGTCAGGCCAGGGGCGCGCTCAGGGTGCGGAAGTAGCGGCGTGTATAGAACCACTGGGTCCAGCGCAGCACCGGGGCGACGAACCCCCAGCCCGGGGCCGGGCGCGAGAAGGCGCGGATCTCGAGCCAGACCGAACCGTCCTCGGTGCGCTCGACGATGAACGACTCTTCGCCGCGTTCCGGGTGACCCTTCAGGGTGCCGTAGGCGAAGCCCTTGCGATCCGGCTCGTCGACCACGTAGACCACCCGCGCCGGCGCATGGATGGTGAACGGCCAGAACCGGATGCCGAGCACCGCGGTATCCCCCGGCGCGACCAGCGCGGCGCCGTCGGGCCCGAACACCGTCTCGTGCCCCGACGCCACGGATGCCGGCGCGACCGGGGTGCCCGCCGCGTCGAACGACACCGGCGTGTAGGTCTGCTCGGTGACCTCGGCCGGCGTCTCGACGAGCCGCACCCGGAACCCCGCGCCACGCTGGATGCCCCACGCCAGCGTCATCGACCAGGCGTAGACCCAGCGCGCGTCCCCGTGCCCGATCCGCGCGCGCCCCTCGAACGGTCGGTAGCCCGCGGGCGGATACGTCATGAGGTCGGCGGCCTTCGTGGCGCCGACGGCGCCGTAGGTCACCGGGCGCTCCCAGAGGGGTGCGGTCATGCGGTAATTGTAGGCGGCGGGAAGAAGTGCTCCTCCGTCGCGGGCTCCGCGAGGAGGGCGGATGCGGCATCCTCGTACTCCCGGTCGCGCCCGGTCAGGCGGCTCGTGCGCTGCCTGCGGAACTCGCCCCACGAGTGCACCACGAACGTCTCAAGCAGCTCGTCCGCGTGCTCGCCGCTGCGGTAGAGCCGCCAGTTGCTCGCGCCCGTACGCTCCCTCGAACGACGCAGCGGCACCATCGCCGCGATGAACGCCGCTCGATCGTGCTCCTTCACGCGATAGTGACGCATGATCGTGACCGGCCCGTCGGTGGGCGCAGGCTCGAACACCAGCATCGGCTCGGCCCAGGTCGTGGTGATCGTGCGGTCGATCGTTCCGGTTCCCGCGCGAAGCGGCCACAGCGCGACGCTCGCCCCGACCAGCAGCAGCACGATGCCCGAGACGACGAGCGCCCACTCGGCCCCGATCGCCTGCGCGACCACGCCCCACAGGAACGACCCGATCGCCATCGTGCCCATGAACACGAGCAGGTACACGGATGCCCCGCGCGCCCGCACCCACTGCGGCAGCGTCAGCTGCAGCGCGGCGTTGAGCACGGTCAGCGTGCCGATCCATGCGATCCCCGCAAGCACCAGGAGCACGAGGGTCGGCGCGAACGGGAGCACGGCGGTTCCGATGACGCCCAGTCCATACCCGACCGCGCTTACCGCGAGCACCGCGCTGTCGG
>JAODAU010000417.1 GCA_025463615.1 Microbacteriaceae bacterium
CGATGAGCTCGCCGGCCCGCTTCGCCTCGGCGCGACCCTGGTCGCTGAGGTCGACATCCACCCAGCCGGTGAAGAGGTTCTTGGTGTTCCACTCGCTGTTGCCGTGGCGCAGGAGGATGAGCGTGTAGGTCATGCAGCTAGCGTATCCATATGCCGATCGGGTCGATAACGCGCGGGACGACGGGCACCAACCGCCTCCGCCGGGTCGACCGCTGGATCGCACAGCTGCCCGCGCTGCGTCGCGCCGAACACCCCCTGGTCGACGACCTCGGCTACGGCGCGTCCGCGACGACGACGCTCGAGCTGGCCCAGCGGCTCGGCCGGGTGCGCCCGGATGTCGAGCTGGTCGGCCTCGAGATCGACCCCGCCCGCGTGCGGCTCGCGTCGGCATCCGCGCGGCCCGGCGTGAGCTTCGCGCTCGGCGGGTTCGAGGTGCCGCTGCCGGGCGGGCGGCGCGCCACCGTCATCCGCGCGCTCAACGTGCTGCGGCAGTACGACGAGGGCGACGTCGCCGACGCCTGGGCGCTCATGGTCTCGCGCCTCGAACCGGGTGGCGTGCTGGTCGAGGGCACCTGCAACGAGGTCGGCCGCGTGGCCAGCTGGGTGGATGTCACGGCCGCCGGCCCCCAGACCCTCACCATCAGCCTCCGCCTCGCCGACCTGCAGAAGCCCTCGATCGTGGCGGAACGGCTGCCGAAGGTGCTGATCCATCGCAATGTGGAGGGTGAGGGCATCCACGCGTTCCTGCTCGACCTCGACCGGCAGTGGGCGGTGCACGCGCCGCTCTCGGTCTACGGGCCGTCGCAGCGCTGGATCGCCGTGGCCGAGTCGCTGCGCGCCTCCGGCTGGCCGGTGCTCGGCGGCCGCTCCCGCTGGAAGCTCGGCGAGCTCACGGTCGCCTGGCCCGCCGTAGCCCCCCGCTAACACCCCGAGCGGGCGATATTTGTCGTCGCCGGGACCGTCCGACTGCAAATATCGCCCACTCGGGGGATGGGTCAGAGCTCGGGGAGGGCCGCGCGGGCCTTCTCCTCGGGGTAGTCGGCCGCGGTCAGCAGGTCGACGAGCAGCGGGCGCAGCATCAGGATGACGGCCGAGTCGCTCACCGACACCGCGGCCGACTCGGGCCGCAGCCGCTCCGCGATCGCGACGAGCCCCACGCGAACCGTGTCCGCGTGCAGCGGGTCGTCGATGCTCTCGCCGAGCAGCGTCACCGAGGTCGCGAGCCGCCCCAGGATCGCGCCCATAGCGGGCCGCGGCACCCCGTCGCGCACGAGGAAGTCGATGCGGCGGCTGATCACGCGCAGGTTGCGCGTGGCGAGGTCCATGCCGTGCAGCACCCGCGCCTGCGCGGCGAGCTCCGGCTGCCGGCGGCGGGAGAACGGCGAGATGCGGGCGATCGCGCGCGCCGAGTCGAGCGACTCCGCCCAGCCGTCGATGAGCGGCTGCGTGGTGCGCAGGCTGTCGAGCGCACTCTGGGCGGACGGCTCGTCGGCGCGCTCGAGCGAGTGCGCGAGCGACCCGAGCGCGGCGGTGAACACCGCGAACAGGCGCCGGGCCTCGCGGCGAGCCAGCCGGCGCGGGTCCCGCGGAATCAGCGCGGTCACGACGAGCGCGAGGGCCCCCGCGATCAGCCCGTCGATGCTGCGCCCGAACGGCCCGCCGGCCGGGAACGGCAGCAGCATCACCAGGATCGACTGCGTGCCGGCGGCCACCGCGAACGCGTTGCTCGGCGAGATCAGCCGCGCGATGAGCAGCGTCACGAACAGCACGAGCGCCGTCTGCCAGATGCCGTGGCCCACGATCAGCAGCAGCAGCTCGCTGAACGCGATCCCCACCACCACGCTGATCGCCGACTCGAGCACGCGCACCGGCCGCGCGTCGCGGTTGAACCCGAGCGCTACGATCGTGACCGTGACCGCCTGCAGCGGCACCGGATGCCCGAGCGCGTAGTGCGCGATGGCGTACGCGGCCGTCGCCGCGACCACGATCTGCAGCGCGGGCAGCAGCGAGTCGACCACCCGCGACGCGGAGACCCGGATGCCGGCGCTCGAGAACAGCCCCGCGCGGGTCGCCACGGCTAGCGCGTGACGGCGCCCAGCCGCGGGAGCCGGGGAACGTCGGCGGCGGCGCCCGCGGACGGGGGCACGACGACCTCCTGGGCGGCCGCGACGGGCAGCTCGCTCGTGCTGACGGTGAGCTCGGCATCCGTCGGCGTCGACCGCTTGATCACGGCGAGCGCGACCGGGCCGAGCTCGTGGTGCAGGGCGACGGATGTCACCAGCCCCACGGCCGCGCCGTCGAACAGCACCTCGTCGCCGCGCCTCGGCAGCACGGCGTCGCTGCCGTCGAGGTGCAGCATCACCAACCGGCGCGGCGGATGCCCGAGGTTGTGCACCTTGGCCACCGTCTCCTGCCCGCGGTAGCAGCCCTTCTCGAGGTGCACCGCGGAGCGCAGCCAGTCGAGCTCGTGCGGGATGGAGCGGTCGTCGGCCTCGGTGGCGAAACGCGGTCGCCACGCCTCGATGCGCAGCGCCTCGAGCGCGAGCAGGCCCGCGTGCGGGAGCGTGACGAGCGCGCCGAGGGATTCGCGCGGCACCAGGATCTCGCTGTACGACCAGCCTGCGCCCGGGTGCTCGGCGACCTGCGCGTACTGCCAGCCGCCGGGCGTGACCGCGGTCCACGGGTCGTGCCAGACGAGGTGCACGTCGTTGGGGGTCGCCGGCTCGATCTCGGGCGAGCCCAGTGTGCCGATGGTGGCGAACTCGTCGGTGCGGTCGCGCGGGTCGACGCGCAGCATGAAGCGCATCTTGGTGAGCCACTCGAGCAGGGGGGCGGCCTCGGCGCGCTCCACCAGCATCCAGAGCTCGGTGCCGTCGTCGATGAGCCGGGCGGCGTACTCGAGCCGGCCGGTCGCGTCGAGCAGCAGCGTCTCGCTCGACTCCCCCGGCTTCAGGCCCTTGACGGACTGGGTGGTCATCGAATCGATCCAGCTCAGGCGGTCGTCGCCCGAGACGGAGAGCACGGCGCGGTGCGAGAGGTCCACTATTGCATCAGACCGACGAAGCGCAGCTTCGTCGGCGCTGGCGTCGCGCGATCGCGATGCGATCGCCATAGCTCCAGCGCGCGATGCCAGCTGCCGCTGCTCACCGAGCGGGTTGCCGTAGTGCGCCGGCACGCCCTCATCCGGCCCCGAGCCATCGACGGCCCCGGGCAGCGCGAGGAACGGGCTGTCACTCAACGCGCGCCAGCCGTCCCGAGGAGTGTGTGGCCAGCTCCTGGCCGAGGGCGGCGATGTCCCAGGCCCAGAGGAGGTGGTTGTCGACGAGGCCGTACAGGCGGGTGGACGCGGTGTGCTCCTTGGAGTGCGTCGAGCGCATGACGGCATCCGTCGCCAGGTCGATGCGCGGGCCCTTCACCTGGCCGAGGTAGAGCTCGCTGACCCCGTCGGGGTGCAGGATCGAGACCTCCAGGTCGAAGCCGTCGAAGGAGTTGCGCAGGGTCTCGACCGAGCGGGCCGTGGTGAACGGCTGGTGGCCGACGCCCGGCAGCATGCCCGGCCCCGGGTCGCCCTCGACACGGGCGCGGTCGAGCCGCCAGTAGCCGGTCTCGGTGACGAGCGGCGTCTTCTCGTCATCCAGCAGCCAGGTGTACGAGTTGTAGTTGAGGTGCGGCAGCCCGTCGTGGCTGAAGCTGATGCGCTGGCCGAACTCGAAGTTGCGGGTCTCGTCGCCGACCTCGTAGTTGACGACGCCGGTGCCCTCCCACACGCCGATGAGCCACGACAGCGGCACCAGTTCGGCGGGGACGTTCTCGGGCAGCTCGATCAGTGCCATCGCGTGCCGTCTACCGCTTCGGCTCAGCGCTGGCCGCGAAAGAGGTTGAACAGCACGACCACCGAGACGTAGGCGATCGAGAGCGTGGCCAGTACGAGCAGGCCGATGAAGAAGATTTCGAGGCCGAGATACATGTCACCAATCCTATGCTGCGAGAAGGGCGAAGACGCCCGTGGCGACGGCGAGGATGACGACCGCTCCCCCGATGCTCGCCATGACCCGGTCGACCAGGCCGCCCTTCTCCGTCCTGGCGAGCTGGATGACGAAGGTGGCGATCACACCGACGAAGAGCACGATCGGCAGCCACGAGATCGGCGAGCGGTGGAAGGTGAGGCCGACGAGCACGGCGCCGAGGGCGGCGATCACCCAGACGGGGATGACGCTCAGGGGGAACCTGGCCGGCGCAGGCGCTTCGATGCTCACACCCCAATTCTGCCCTACGCCGCGAAAACCGCGCCGAATGTGCCTTTAGACTGTGGTTCGGCA
>JAODAU010000448.1 GCA_025463615.1 Microbacteriaceae bacterium
GGCGGCATGTCCCACACCAACCGCACCATCCCGTTCGACCCGGGGATGAACTTCACCGAGCGTTGAAGCCGGTGGATCGCGTCCCGGTCGAGAACGCCGTCCTCGTCCAGGCGATCCCGCACGTTCCGCGCCAGGGTGTGAAGGTCGGCGATGGTGAAATCGGGGGCACGGGCGACGAGCTCGTATTCGGCGATCTGCCGCTTCTCGGTGGAACAGCGCGGCGCCGCAGATTGGAGCTCGCGGACGATGATTTCCGCCGCCGCGATCCCCAGAGAACAAGCAGCGATCGCCTCCGCGACGACCGGGTGCTCGGGAGGCAATGGCGTGCCATCCAACGCCTGCCGTGCCCGTATTGCGAGCCCGACGGTGCAGTACCGTTTCGCCTCCTGCACGCTGACATGCCACAGGTCGGCAAGCATCAATTCTGGCCGCGCGTAACCGGCACGACGGGAGAGGCCGTCCTTGTCCAGCGACCGGTCCGACAGCGCCGCGAACTCCCCAGCCGCGACGATCAGCCGGGCATCCAGCTCGAGCTTCTCGCGCGCGAGGGACGCCAGGGTGGCGAGAACGGGTGCTGTGGTCACGTAATCATTCTTGCGGAGGCCACCGACATTCCTCGCCGAGATCTCGACAAGCTCGACCCGCTTCACGGGGGCGCTTCGCGAGGGAGGTCTCGACGAGCTCGATCCGCTTCACGGGGGCGCTTCGAGAGCCTCAGCGACCGACTGCGAGCTACCGGGCCGCGGCCGCGTCGCGCCCGTTGCCCGCGGTCGTGAACCGCGTCATCCCGAGCCGGGTCGCCTGTCCCGAGCGGTCGGGGATGTCGGACGACAGCACGTACGGCTTGCGCACCACCTCGTCGAGCACCACCACGCTCACGACCGACTTCACCTCGGGCCGTGCGGCGACGACACCCGTGACGAAGTCGTGGATGCCGCCGATGTCCACTGCGCGGATGAGCAGCATCGCGTCGTGCTCGCCGGTGGTGATGGCGCAGTACTCGACATCCGGCATCTGCAGCAGCCCCTCGCGGAACCGGTGCCAGCTCTGCGGATGCACCGTCACGAACACCAGCGCGCAGATGCTCAGGCCCGCGGCAGCCGCGTCGATCTGCGCGGTGAACCCGGTGATGATGCCCGCGTTGGTCATCTGCTCGACCCGGTTGTAGACGCTCGCGCGCGAGACGTTGACCTTCTCGGCGAGCGCCGCCATCGAGATGCGGCCGTCCTCGCGGAGCAGCGAGAGGATGCGCAGGTTCACGTCATCCAGCCCGGTCGACTTTTGTCCAACGACTGCTGGACTCGCTTGCTCGGTATTGAACACTTTGCTCCCTCGGCGTGGCTGTGGAGCACAATTATCCAGCGTTTACGGCAGGGGAGGAGATAGCGCCGCGAAATATGCCACGATTCTCCTCATACCGTCCAACGGCATCAGTGGCCTCGGGCGGCCGATCGGCGCGATGACGGGTCACCCCCACTCGCGATTCATCCCGTTCTGGTCGGCGCCCGACAGGGCCGACCCCTTCCCCTGGAGGCATCCATGGTTCTCCGTTCCACCAAGACAAGAGTGGCCATCGGTGCAGCAGCCGTCGCCCTCGCCCTGCTCGTCACCGGCTGCTCGTCGGGCAAGACGACCGGTGGGAGCGCGAAGACGCTCACCATCGACAAGACCTTCGACCTGAAGACCGCCGACCCGGGCCGCATGTACGAGCCCACCGGCGAGATGGTCGACAAGGCGCTCTACGAGACGCTGCTCACCTTCAACGGCGGCGACGTCTCGAAGGTCGTGCCGGGGCTCGCGACGCTGAAGCAGTCGTCCGACGCGAAGACCTTCACGCTCACCCTCAAGGGCACGCACAAGTTCTCCGATGGTTCGACCATGACCGCCGACGACGTCGTGTTCTCGCTCGACCGCGTGATCGGCGTGAAGGGCAACCCGTCGTTCCTGCTCGACGGCGTGACCGTCACCAAGAAGAACGCGACCACGGTCGTGCTCACGACCGAGAAGCCCACCCCGGCTCTGCCCGCCATCCTGGCCAACCCGGCCCTCGGCATCCTGAACTCCAAGGTCGTCAAGGCGCACGGCGGCTCCACGACCGAAAGCGACAAGGCCGAGAAGTACCTCAACACGCACTCCGCGGGTTCGGGCCCGTATATCCTCGGCTCGCTCAACCTGTCGTCACAGGTCGTGCTCACCACGAACAAGAACTACGACGGCCCCGCCAAGCCGACCTACAGCCGCGTCGTGATCCAGAACGTCGAGGGCGCCACCCAGAAGATCAACGTTCAGGGCGGCAGCGCGGATGTCGCGCTCGACCTCTCCGGCACGCAGGCGAACGGCCTCAGCAGCAGCTCGCTCAAGGTCACCAGCGACCCGTCGGCGAACGTGATCTTCCTGCTGCTCAACCAGAACCCCTCGATCTCGGCGATCACGAGCAACCCGGACTTCATCAAGGCGGTCAAGGAGTCGATCGACTACTCCGACCTCGTCTCGATCGCGGGCACGGGCACCTCGCAGGCCCCCGGCGTCGTGCCAAGCATGTTCCTCGGCGCACTCGACAAGGGCGACGCGCTGAAGACGGATGCCGCGGCGGCGAAGGCCGACCTCGCGAAGAGCGGTTACGCGGGCGAGAGCGTGACGCTGAGCTTCCCGAGCGACCTCACCCTCAACGGCATCGAGTTCCCCACGATCGCGCAGCGCATCCAGTCCCAGCTCAAGACGGCGGGCATCACCGTCGACCTGGCGCCCGCGCCGGTTGCGACCGAGCTGGACGCCTACCGCAACGGCACCGAGAAGATCGGCCTGTGGTACTGGGGCCCGGACTACCCGGACCCGAGCGACTACCTCGTGTTCACCCCCGGTGACGTGGTCGGCCTCCGCGCCGGCTGGGCCGCGGGAGCGGACCCGGCGATCACAAAGCTCGCGGATGCCGCGGCCGCCGGCGGCTCGAACGCCGAGCGCACGAGCCAGTTCCAGGCCCTGCAGAAGGCGCTGAACGAGTCCGGCCCGTTCATCCCGCTGCTGCAGCCGGGCAACAACATCGCGTCGAAGTCGTCGGTCACCGGCGTCGTCTACAACGCGGTGTGGACGATCGACATCGCAGCCCTCGGCAGCAAGTAACCCGAGGTTGTGAGCACCAGCACAGCACTTCGGCCCTCGCGCGCGGCACGCCCCGCGCGCGAGGGCCGGACCTCGCACGCCTTCCTGAGGTACGCGCTGCGGCGCGTGATCACGTCGCTGCTGCTGGTGATCGGCGTGACCCTGGTGACGTTCGTGCTCACCAACCTGGTTCCCGGGGACCCGGTGGCGGCATCCCTCGGCCAGCGGGCCGCGGAGGACCCGGCGATCGTCGCCCACTTCCGAGCCGAGTACGGGCTCGACAAGCCGCTGGTGGTGCAGTACTTCACCTACCTCGGCAACCTGCTGCACGGCAACCTCGGCGTCTCGACGACTACCCACAACCCGGTGGCGGATGACCTCGCCCAGGCGCTGCCCGCCACCCTCGAGATCGCCATCGGGGCGATCGTGCTCAGCGTGATCATCGGCGTCGTGCTCGGCACGGTCGCGGCCTACCGCCGCGGCAAGGTCTCGGACCACGTGCTGCGCGTCGTCTCGCTCGCCGGGCTCAGCGTGCCGACATTCTGGCTCGCGCTGGTGCTCTACTACGTCTTCTACTTCAAGCTGCACATCGCTCCCGGCTCCGGCAGGCTGAGCAGCGACTTCAACACGCCGCCGCACGTGACCGGGCTCTACACGGTGGACGCCCTGTTCGCCGGCCAGCTCGACACCTTCTTCGACGCGCTCTCGCACCTCTTTCTGCCGGTGCTGGTGCTGGTGCTCTACACGGTCGGCCTGCTCACGCGGTTCGTGCGCACGGCCGTGCTCGAGGTGCTCGACCAGGACTATGTGCGCGCCGCCCGGGCGAAGGGCCTGCCGACCCGCACGGTCGTCTGGTCGTACGTGCTGCGCGGGGCCAGCATCCCCGTGCTCACGGTCGTGGGCCTCGCGTTCGGCAGCCTGCTCAGTGGAACTGTGCTGGTGGAGTCGATCTTCGCCTGGCCCGGCATCGGCAGCTACGCCTACCAGGCGGCGTCGCACCTCGACCTGCCCGGCATCATGGGCGTCGGCCTGCTCATCGGCGTGATGTACCTGCTGGTCAACCTCATCGTCGACCTGCTCTACGGCCTGCTCGACCCGAGGGTGAGGGTCGCATGAACGCGACCAGGCCCGAGGCGAAGCCCGAGATCACGACCGACGAGCTCGACCCCACGAAGCTGCGCTGGCGCCGCCCGCGGCTGCGGCTGGGGCGCTGGTCCGCACCGCTCGGCATCGCGGGCGCTGCGGTGGCCGTGCTCTGGATCCTCGTGGCGATCTTCGCGCCGCTGATCGCGCCGCACGACCCGCTCGCGCAGAACCTCCCCATCCTGCAGGCGCCCGGCCAGGGCACCTTCATGGGAACGGATGAGCTCGGCCGCGACGTCTTCTCCCGCGTGATCTTCGGCGCGCGGGTGACCATCCCGCTGGCGCTGCTGCTGGTGGTGATGTCGGTGCTGATCGGCGCCATCCTCGGCTCGATCGCCGGCTTCTTCGGCGGCTGGGTGAGCGAGGTCATCATGCGCGTGACCGACTTGGTGATGGCGTTCCCCACCGTCATCCTGGCCATGGTGATCGCCGCAGCGCTCGGTGCGTCGCTGCTCAACGCGGTGCTCGCCGCCCTGATCGTGTCGTGGCCGTCGTATGCCCGCCTCACCCGCGGGCTCGTGCTCGGGCTGCGCTCCTCGAACTACGTCGTCTCCGGGCGGCTGCTCGGGTTCTCGCCGTTCCGGTCGCTCTGGCGGGACATCGCGCCGAATATCCTGGGGCCGATCCTGGTGCTCGCGAGCCTCGACATCGGCACCGCCATCCTGCTGCTCTCCGGCCTGTCGTTCCTCGGCCTGGGCGCGAAGCCGCCGACCGCGGAGTGGGGCTCCATGGTGTCGGATGCCGTGCACAACTTCGACTCCTGGTGGCTGGGCGTGTTCCCCGGCCTCGCCATCCTCACGATCGTCGTCGCCTTCAACTTCGTGGGCGACGCGCTGCGCGACGCGCTCGACCCGAAGTCGAACACGCTGCGCGGGGGAGGGACGACGCTGTGAGCACGCTCGCTATCTCTGACCTGCACATCGACGTGCGCACCCCCGACGGGCCGCGCCCGATCGTGAACGGCATCGACCTCGTGCTCGAGCGCGGGCGCATCCACGGGCTGGCCGGCGAGTCCGGGTCGGGCAAGACGATGACCGCGCTGGCCGTGCTGGGGCTGCTGCCGACCACGATGACGGCGCGCGGCAGCATCCTGCTCACCGCCGACGGCGCCGACACGCAGTTGCTCGGGGCCACTCGCCAGACGCTCGGCGCGGTGCGCGGCCGACGGGTGGCGATGGTCTTCCAGGACCCGTCGACCAGCCTGCACCCGCAGCTCGCGATCGGCCGTCAGCTCACCGACCACATGCGCCACCACCTCGGGCTCGGCAAGGCCGAGGCGCGGGATCGGGCCATCGCGATGCTCGAGCGCGTGCGCGTTCCCGAGCCGGCGGAGGCGCTGAAGAAGTACCCGCACCAGTTCTCGGGCGGGCAACGGCAGCGCATCGCCATCGCCATCGCGCTGGCCTGCGACCCGGAGGTGCTGCTCGCCGACGAGCCGACGACCGCCCTGGACGTGACCGTGCAGGCCGGCGTGCTCGAGCTGCTGCGCGAGCTGGTGGATGACAGCGGCCTCAGCGTGCTGCTCGTGACCCACGACCTCGGCGTGATGAGCGCCGTCGCCGACGAGGTGACCGTGATGCGGGCCGGGCTGGTCGTCGAATCGGCGCCGCGGCAGCAGCTGTTCACAAATCCGCAGCACGAGTACACGAAGGCACTGCTCGCCGCGCTGCCCGGCTCGGCACTGGAGGAGACCCCGTGAGCGAGCCTGTGCTGGTGGCGAAAGATGTCGTCGTGGAATACCGCGGTCGGCCGCCCCTCCGCGCCGTGGACGGCGTGTCACTCACGATCGCCGCGGGCGAGGTCGTCGCCCTCGTGGGCGAGAGCGGTTGCGGCAAGTCGAGCCTCGCGCGTGCGGTGGTCGGCATCGAGAAGCGGGCCGCGGGGTCCGTTCGACTTGAGGGTTCCGAGGTGCCGGTGCTCGGCATCCGTCGTCGCCCGCTCGCGCTGACCGGCATGCAGATGGTGTTCCAGGACCCGAACTCGTCGCTGAACCCGCGCCGCCGGGTCGGCGACCAGATCGCGGA
>JAODAU010000006.1 GCA_025463615.1 Microbacteriaceae bacterium
GAGACGTTCTGCACGATCATGTCGATGTTGGCATCCGTCGACGCCACGATGGTGAAGATCTGCGCGGCCTTGCCGGGCACGTCGGGCACGCCGACGACGGTGATCTTCGCTTCGCCCAGGTCGGATGCGACCCCGGCGATGATGGGCTCTTCCACGATCTCTCCCTCTTTCGGGTTGACCACCAGCGTGCCCTCGTTGTTGTTGAACGAGGACCGCACATGCAAAGTAACGCCGTGGCGGCGGGCATATTCCACGGCGCGAATATAAAGGACCTTGGCTCCCGCGGCCGCGAGTTCCAGCATCTCCTCGCTGGTGATCCTGTCGATCTTGTGGGCGGCGGGCACGACGCGCGGGTCGGCGGTGAAAACGCCGTCGACATCCGTGTAGATCTCGCACACGTCGGCGCCGAGCGCGGCCGCCATCGCGACGGCGGTGGTGTCGGATCCGCCCCGGCCGAGCGTGGTGATGTCGCCGGTGGTGCGGCTGAACCCCTGGAACCCGGCGACGATGGCGACGGCCCCGGCATCGAGGGCCTCGCGGATGCGCTTGGGCGAGACATCCACGATGCGCGCGGCACCGTGCTTCGAGTCGGTGACGAGCCCGGCCTGGCTGCCGGTGTACGAGCGGGCGTCCTGCCCGAGGCTCTTGATGGCCATGGCCAGCAGGCTCATCGAGATGCGCTCGCCCGCGGTGAGCAGCATGTCGAGCTCGCGGCCGGATGCCAGCGGCGTGACCTCATTGGCGAGGTCGATGAGCTCGTCGGTCGTGTCGCCCATGGCGGACACGACCACGACGACCTCGTTGCCGGCCTTGCGGGTCTCGACGATGCGCTTGGCGACGCGCTTGATGCTCTCGGCGTCGGCGACGGACGAGCCACCGTACTTCTGCACGATCAAGCTCACGGGCACTCCTGGAACACGGCGATGGAACGGCCGGGCGGATGGCCGAAGCTCAAATTCTACCGGCTAGTTCTCAATGAGACGTCGGCCCTCGAAGGCACGCCCGAGGGTGACCTCGTCGGCGTATTCGAGGTCGCCGCCGACCGGCAGGCCGGAGGCGAGCCGGGTGATGCGCAGGCCGAGGTGCATGAGCAGCCGCGAGAGGTAGGTGGCGGTCGCCTCGCCCTCGAGGTTGGGGTCGGTGGCGATGATCACCTCGGTGACCGTGCCGTCCGCCAGGCGCTGCACGAGCTGCCGGATGCGCAGGTCGTCGGGGCCGATGCCGTCGATCGGGCTGATCGCCCCGCCGAGCACGTGGTAGAGGCCCTTGAACTCGCGGGTGCGCTCGATGGCCACGACATCCTTCGCCTCCTCGACCACGCAGATGGTGGCGTGCGAGCGGCGCGGGTCGCGGCAGATGTTGCAGGTCTCCTGCTCGGTGACGTTGCCGCAGATCTCGCAGAAGTGCACCTTGTCGCGCACGGTCATGAGCACCTCGGCGAGGTGGGTCACGTCGAAGCTCTCGGTCTGCAGGATGTGGAACGCGATGCGCTGCGCCGACTTGGGCCCGATGCCGGGCAGCCGGCCGAGCTCGTCGATCAGCTCCTGGACGATTCCGTCGTACACGGGCTACTGCTCTCTCGGCACGACGCGGGGAGCGATGGCCTGCTCCTCGATGAAGCTCGCGCCGAGGATCTCGCGCACCACGGCCTCGCCGTAGCGTTGCTTGTCGGCGGGCGTCGATCCCGAGGGCGGGGTCGCGACCGGGATGGATGGCGCGGCCTTCTGCACCGCGGGCGCCGGGGCCTTCGCGGCGGGGGCGGCCTTCACGGGCGCGGGCGCCGGCCGGGTCTCCGGCTCGGAGTCGGCGATGGTGGCGGTGGCCCAGGTGAGCGCGGGCTCCTCGTCGGGGGCGTCGGGCTCCGGCGGTTCGTCGGGGAGGGGAGGCTCGTCGGTGGTCGGTGAGGTCTCGACAGGCTCGACCCGCTTGACCTCGTCGACCCGCTTGACCTCGTCGACCCGCTTTTCGTCCGCGGGCGCGGGGGCTGGGGCGGGCGCTGCCGCCGCGACCGGCGCCGGCGCCTCGCGCGTGGCCTCCACCTTCGCGGTGAGCAGCGGGCGGAACCCGAGCACCTCGACAACGGCCTGCTTGAGGTGGTCGGCGACGCCCTCGCCCGGGGCCGAGCGCTGCTTGAGCGCGTCGACATCCTTCTGGCTGGCGAAGGTGAGGTCGAGGATGTTGCCCTCGCGCAGCGCGATCGGCGTGGAGGTGCTCACCACCAGCCACGACGAACGCTTGGCCTTGGCGATGGCCTCGAGGATCTCGGGCCAGGAATCCTTGACCTGCTGGAAGGTGACCTCGGCGGCCGTGGCGCTCACGGCGACGGCCTGCTCCTGCTCGACCGTGCCCTCGCTGATGGTGGGCGCCTGCACCTCGGTGACGGTGACCGAGGGCTGCGGGGTCGGGACGACGACGGGCGGCGCGACGGGCGGCGCGACCGGCGCGGGAGCCGCCGCGGCGACCGGCGAGTCCACCGCGACCCCGATGCGGCGCTCGAGCCGCTCCACGCGGGCGAGCGCGCCGCGCTGCGAATCGTCGCTGGCGGGCACGAGCACCCGCGCGATCATCAGCTCGAGGTGGAGGCGTGGGGAGGTGGCGCCCGTCATCTCCGTGAGGGCGGCGTTGACGACATCCGCGGCCCGGCTGAGCTCGGCGGTGCCGAAGCGCGCGGCCTGGGCGGCCATGCGGTCGAGCTCCTCCTGCTGGATGCCGCGCAGCACGGCCGCGGCTCCGTCGGTGGTGGCGCTGACCACGATGAGGTCGCGCAGGCGCTCGAGCAGGTCTTCGACGAAGCGCCGCGGATCCTGCCCGGTCTGGATGACGCGGTCGACGGAGGCGAACGCCGCCGCCGCATCCTGCGCCCCGAGCGCGTCAACGACGTCGCCGAGCAGCGCGCCGTGGGTGTAGCCGAGGAGGGCGACGGCCCGCTCGTACTGCACCGACGACCCCTCGGAACCGGCGATCAGCTGGTCCAGGATCGAGAGCGTGTCACGCACGGACCCACCGCCGGCCCGAACCACGAGCGGCAGCACGCCGGGCTCGACCTCGACGCCCTCGAGCACGCAGATCGACTGCACGTATTCGAGCATCTGCGCGGGCGGCACGAGGCGGAACGGGTAGTGGTGCGTGCGCGAGCGGATGGTGCCGATGACCTTCTCGGGCTCCGTGGTCGCGAAGATGAACTTCACGTGCTCCGGCGGCTCCTCCACGATCTTGAGCAGCGCGTTGAAGCCCTGCGGCGTGACAATGTGCGCCTCGTCGAATATGAAGATCTTGAAGCGGTCGCGGGCCGGCGCGAACACGGCACGCTCACGCAGGTCGCGGGCGTCGTCGACGCCGTTGTGGCTGGCGGCGTCGATCTCCACGACATCCATCGACCCGCTGCCGTCGCGGCTCAGCTCGACGCAGGAGGGGCAGACGCCGCAGGGCGTGTCCGTGGGGCCTTCGGCGCAGTTGAGGCAGCGGGCCAGGATGCGGGCGGACGTGGTCTTGCCGCAGCCGCGCGGGCCGCTGAAGAGATAGGCGTGGTTCACCCGGTCGGTGCGCAGGGCGTTGCGCAGCGGATCGGTCACCTGCGACTGCCCGATCAGCTCGGCGAAGGTCTCGGGCCGGTAGCGGCGATAGAGGGCGGTAACCACTGGTCAAGACTACCGGCCGCGACCGACACCCCGGCCGGGTCGGCGGATGCCTGTGGACGCCCCCGGCGAACACCGCGCCGCGCCCGCACCGGGTGGTTACACCGGTGCGGGCCGCGGCTACGGGGTGTACCCGTTGGCCCCCGCAGAGGCCGTCGCCAGCGTGACGTACGTGAGGGCACCGCCCACGGCATCCAGCACGCCGAGCCGCAGCGCGCTGACCGTGTATTGCGGGCTCCGGTACGGCGGGATCCCGGCGGTGAAGCTGCTCCCGGCAGGCGCCCCGGGCCGGTCCGGCTGCACGTTCACCATCACCGAGAGGATGCCCGGCAGGCCCGAGAACACCCCCGACAGCGCGGTGACCAGCGGCGCCGTCACCGTCGCGAGCGTGGTGCCGAGCGTGGTCACGAGACCGATGAGCGTCGTCGCCAGCAGCGTCGTCACCGGCGCGAGCAGGCCGGTGGCGAGCGGCGTGACGAGTCCTGATGCCACGCTCGAGAGCGTGCCGAGCCCGAGGAGGGTGAGCGCGGCATCCACCGTCGCCTGGACCGCGGGCAGCAGCGGCAGCACGTCGGCGGTGACCGCGAGCGTGGCCGTGCCGTCGAGCACGGCGCCCAGCCCGACGGCGCCCGTGATGCCCAGCTGGATGATGTCGGCGCCGGCCAGCCGCGCATCGGCGGTGATCGCGACGTTCAGGGTCGCCGCGCGGATCGCGGCCGTGAGCGCGGCCAGCACGGTCGCGGTCCACGTGTCGAGCAGCGCCCCCACCCGCGACACGAGCGCGTTCGCGACCGCCGCATCGATCACGAGCTGCGTGTTCGGCGCCAGGCTGTTCAGCCCGTCCACGCCGCCGAGCAGCTTGGCCAGGTCGACCCCGACGTGCCCGTTCGAGAGGTCGATCGTGACCACGCCGTCCGTGAGCTTCTGGGTGAGCAGCGGGTCGATCGTGGTGTGCAGGTCCAGCCCGGTGACCGAGACCGCGGCCGTGTAGCTGCCGAGCCCCAGCGACCCGAGAAGCGTCGTGAGCCGCGACTGCAGCGTGGTCGCGATCGAGCCGGTCGGGCCGACGAGGCCCGTCACGGCGGTGTCGACCGACGTGACCGCGGATGACACGGCCCCCGTCACCCCGGCGACCAGTGGGCTGTCGAGCGCCAGCCCCAGCCCGGCGATGCCGTAGCTGCGCGTGGACCCCGTCGTCGGCGCCCCGCCCCACTGCGCCGCGTGCATGGCCGCGCACCAGTCGAGCGTCGAGGCCGCCCCGACCGCCCCGACCTTCAGCGCGAGGTTCGCGATCCCCGAGACAGGCAGCAGGCTCGCCAGCCCGATGGATGCCGGCTGCGGCAGCTGGTTGGCCGGAGTGGTCGGCGTGACGCCGAGCCCGCCCGAGTCGCTCACGAGCCCGGCCGCGCCGGCCGAGTATCCGGTGCTGGTGACCCGCGCGTACTGGTTCACGGCTCCTGCCGACCCGAGCGGCAGGCCCACGGTCAGTCCGCTGAGGTCGATGCCGATCGCGCCCAGCGCGGTCACGTTGAGCGGGTTCAGGTAGGTGTCGTCGGTGGGGCCCGCGGTGACGTGCGTCGCGCCCGCCGGCGAACCCACGGCCGCGGCAGCCCGCGTGGCCGAGGCGGGCTGCAGGGCGGCCAGGGCATCCAGGTTCGTGCCGAGCAGTGAGCCGCCCAGGAACCGGCCGGATGCCGTGGTCGTGAAGCCGGTGTCCGTGCCGCACGCGCCCTGGGTCCCGAGCGCGGCGGTGGTCCACTCCTGCGTGGTCCAGCTCGCGTTGGTGAGGCCGACCGCGGCCACGGCCGTCGCCGCCGCGAGCGAGAGCGCGAGCAGCAGCCGCCGGCGCATCACGAGCGCGCCCGTCGGATGCGGCGGGCGCCGTGCACCGTGACGCCCACGCCGATCGCGCCGAGGGCCAGCAGGGCCACGGCCCCGACATCCGCGCCGGTGGAGGCGAGGGCTGCGGGCGCAGGGTCGCCGTCCGCGGCGGTGACCCCGAAACCGACGTTGGCGGTGAGGCCCTGCAGCGAGCGGTCGGCGCGGGCCGCCGGGGTGTCGGGCAGCTCGAGCGTGACGAGCAGGAACTTGTCCTGGATGCCGCCCAGCCCCCACTGCGTTGACTGCGACGCACCCGCCGCCGCGGTCGACGCGAACACCGTGGCGCGCCCGGCGGCGCAGGCGGGGGCCGACGGCATCCCCGTCCACGGCTGGTCGCAGCGGTCGAGCGAGAGCCAGAGCCCGTGCGGGCTGGTGATGAGCTGGCCGCCGCTGTTCCAGAACTGCGCGTGCAGCGTGGAGCTCGGGCCGACGAGGTCGGCCGCGATCTGCCAGTGCTCCACCGAGCCGGGCGACATGTCCAGGAACGACGCCGTGCCGGGATCGGACCAGAGCTGCAGGTGCGAGCCCTGCGCTCCGGTGACCGGCAGCATCGCGGCCGTGGCGCGCATCGCGAAGGCCGAGAGCCCGGCGGCGAGCACGAGGCAGCTGAGCACCGCGGCGGTGATCCGGCGGGCCGGCCAGGCGGTGTCAGCGCGCATCCCGCTCGCCTCCCCGCGGCCAGAACGACCAGAGCACGAGCGCGGCGATCGCCACCGTCGCGAGCGCGATCAGCAGCGGCGAGCGCAGCAGCGCCCAGATCGCGCCGATGCCCGGGGCCGACCACACGACCAGGCGGGCCGTGTGCACGCGGTAGGGGGTGGCATCCGCGGTGCGGTTGTCGTCGCCCTTGAGGGTGAGCAGGCGCGACCCGCCCGACTCGCGGATGCCGACGATCCGGTGCGTCACGGGCAGCGTCGAGCCCGCGACCGGCACGGTCACCACCTGGCCCACCCGCAGTTCGGATGCCGCCACCGGCACCGTGATCGCCAGCGCGCCCTGCGGCATCGTCGGCGCCATCGACCCGGTTCGGAACACGTCGAACGAGACGCCGAACGCGAGGCTCGCGGCGAAGCCGACGATGCCGATCACGCCGATCACCGCGCCGAGCCCGAGCACCAGCTCCCGTGCCGCACCCTTCGGATCGCGCCTCGTCTCCGGCACCGGCCCGAACACTTCGGATGAGATCGTGATGGCCATGGGATCACTCCGAGGTCGCGTCGAAGAGCCACACCGGCGCGAGCGAACGACCCTGCAGGGTGCTCGGCGACCCGGCCGGCAGCGAGACCTGGAAGCAGTAGTGCACCACCGATCCGCCCGCGGCCGCCACGGCCTGCGTGTCGCCGGTCGCCGGGTGGGCGTCGAGACCGGTGCCGGTGAGCGCCAGCGCCGTGTAGGTCGGCGTGACCGGGGCGAAGGATGCCGCGTCGCAGGCCGGCGCCACCGCCGCCCCCGTGGTCGTGACCACGCCGACCTTCAGCTGCAGCGCGCCCCAGAGCAGGCCCCCGGCATCCACGTCCGCGCCGGTGATGTGCTGGGCGGTCTCAAGCTGCAGGTCGCCCGCGATCGAGCCGGCCTTGGTGCGCAGCGCGACCGGCGCCCAGACCGTTTCCCCCGGAGCGAGGTTCAGGGCGTTCGGCGAGAAGGCGAGCGTGTTGCCCGGCGTGGTCTCGTGGTCGCTGAAGCCGGTGAGGAACCCGGCCGCCGAGGGCAGCGCGGCGTTCTGCTCGACGTCGAAGCTCGAGGTGCCGACGCCCGGGGTGCCCGATCCGGTGCCGCCGAACGCCCACTCGGTGTCGGTCCACGAGGCGAGCGTCATCGTGGTTCCGACGCCCAGCACCGCCCCCGCCGCCAGAACCGACAATATCTTTGCTCTCGCGCGGATGGCGCGACGAATAAACCCCTGCATTTTGGCTGATCCCCCAAAATCCACCCCAGGAGACGCCGCCGTTGGTGTCCCCGTCGGTCCTCTTGTACCGATGGCGAAAAGCTAACATCGGTTCGCTTCGCTGTCGCGCGATTTCGGGGTACATTTTGCACGCGGCGTTTCCGAGTGGCCGAAATGTGCAATAAATACGGGGCTTGTGCAAGCGCTTGTCCCCATGTTTGGGGACACAAAAAGGACCCCTCGCGCACCCGCCAGAGCCCGGTTACCCTTGCTGCGTTTCCGCCCTGGGGGAGTTGGCCTGGATGGCGCCACGCGAGGAGCCGTGACGAGTTTAGCCGTTCCCGGGCCGGGTCGT